>NZ_SMLA01000038.1:0-59930 GCF_004349225.1 Saccharopolyspora karakumensis | reverse complement strand
TCGCCGGACTCACCACCACCCCCGACGGGAGCCTCCTCCTCGCGGCCAACGGAGAAGGCACGGTCCTCCACCTCACCCCGCAACCCTGACCCGGCCACGTCGGGAGGCGAACCCGGCGCGGGATTGGCGAGGAGCGTTGCCAGTGGGCAGTTTTGGTCCGAACCGTCCCGTGATCATGTCCGTTTCGCCCGGTCAATTCGAACAAGAACTGCCCACTGGCGCAGGGCACGACCCCGGCGAGGAAGAGGTCCGGAGACGATGAACGCCCCCGCTCGACGGGGGCGTTTCTCGTGCGCGAGGGATCAGCGGTCGAAGCGACCGGCCTTGATCGCCTCGACGAAGTTCTGCCACTGCGGGGCCGTGGTGGTGAAGTGACCGGCAGCGCGGTTCTTGGTGTCGCGGACCGCTGCTCCGGCGTCGGAGACCCGGCCGACCTCCACACAGGTCTCGGCACCCTGGCTACGACTGGACTTCCGCCAGCCAGTGACCGGCACAGACGAGGCCATGTTCACCACTCCACTAGTTCAGTTCCTTGATCCTCCGATCCAGCATCTTGACCGTCGCACGGTCCGACGCTGCGACCATGCGCAGGCTATCGAACGCAGCAGCGTATTTCGTGGTGTGGGCAGGCTTGTCCAAGTAGTCGCCGCTAGTGAGCGCTTCCAAGTAGACGTAGTTGGCTTCTGGCTCATCCAGGCGCAGCAGTCGGAACGACAGGCCGAGAGCGACATGCTCGCCGGCATCGAACGGGAGAACCTGCACCGTGATGTTGGGTCGCGCCGCGATCTTCCGCAGGTGCTGGAGCTGATCACGAAGAACGGCTTTGCCACCCACACTCCGGTAAAGAGCGGCTTCACCGAGTACGCACCAGATCATCGGGCCATCATCGGCGAGCGCACGATCTGCCCGACTCACTCGCTCAGCGACTGCGGGCTCCACGTCCTGCGTGTCGTCCAACGGATTCGACAGCGACGCCCGCGCAGTGTGCTCCGTCTGCAGAACAGCCGGAATCACCTCGGGGTCGTAGTACTTGATCTCCGCTGCTGCGCCTTCGAGGGCGACGTAGGTGGCCGCCCAGTCAGGGACCCTGGCCGGCTGGTCCCTGCGGCGGGCTTCCTTGGCGAGGGCTCGCAGCCGGTCGGCTTCGGCTTGGTCGTCGAGGCCGAAGAGCCGGACGAGTTCGTTCACCTCGGCCGCGGAGACCGTGAGGTTGCCGGACTCGACCTTCTGGAGCTTGCCGACGTACCAGTCGAGCGTCTCGTTGATCTCCTTGGACTTCACGCCCGACCTCTCGCGCATCGCGCGGAGCATCAACCCGACCTGCACACGCCGGACCGCCGGCCACGTCTTCGACATGGATCTGGATCTTCCACCAGTCCGACACCGGCAATCAAGCAGATCAACCTTTTGGGTTATCGCGAGTTGCAATTGCAGTTCGCTACCTTGCAGCCCAAGCTGATCACGAGCGAGAGGACTGGGGGATGCACACCGAGCAGGCGCAGCGGCACTTCTGGCTTCCGATACCCAACGAGAACCTGCCGGGCGGGGTGCGCCACGCGTTCCGCGGAGCCCGCTGGGAGGGCCTCGCCTCGGCCGAGGCGGTGTGCGGCGAACGCGTCGCCATGGCCCAGCCCAGCGAGCTCGACTGGATCTACTTCCCCACCTGCGCGGAGTGCAATTCCCGCCTCAAGGGCGAGTGGTCACGGGCGGGGTTCACCTCGGTAGTAGCCGAAGGACCAGAGGTTGCCCTCGGGGTCGCGGACTCCGAACTCGCGGTTGCCGTACTCCTGGTCAGCGATCTCCCTGAAGATCTCCGCACCCGCGGCGCGCACCCGTTCGTAGAGCGCGTCGGGATCGTCGGTCACCACGTACATCCCGGCCGTGCCGGGTTGGCGGGACCAGTCGTTGCCGGGCTGGTAGGTGCCGAGCATGATGCCGCCGCCCTCGGGCCAGTCGAGCTGGGCGTGGGCGACCAGATCTCCGTCGGTGTAGGCGGCGGTCTTGATGAAACCGAGCTTGTTCACCAGGAAATCGATGAGCGCGGGAGCGTCGTGCGCTTGCAGCGTTGCCCACACCGTGGGTGAGGGTCCGGTGTTCGTCGTGGTCATGGGGGAAATTCTTCCGCCCGCTGACCGGCGCCGGCTTGGATGTTTCGGAGCTCCGCGGCGATCCACCGGCTCGGGCTCGACCCGGCGTACTGGTTGAAGTCGCGCACCAGGTGCGAGTGGTCGTAGTAACCGCACGAGGCCGCCACGGCCGCCAGGTCGAGCGGAGCCCCTGCTTGGACGGCGTGGGCGATGCGCTGACGAGCGTGCTCGAAGCGCATCAACCGCGACGCCGCCTTCGGCGAGACGCCGAGCTCGGCCTTGAACACCGACGTCAGCTGCCGCTCACCGAGGTGGACGTGCCGGGCGAGCGCGCTCATCGAGCCGGTGCCGCGGTGCCAGGCGATCCACTTCCACGCCTCCACCACCTCCGGACGCGCACCCGAGGTCACCTCGGCGGTGTTCGCACGCAGGTAGGTGGCCAGGGCGCCGAAACGCTCGGGCCACGTGGTGAGTTCGGCGAGCCGCTCGCGCAGGTCCTCGACGCCGCTGCCGAGGACCTCCCGCGCGTCGATCGCCCGATCCCGCAGCTCACCGGCCGGAACGCCGAACATCCGGCGCAACGCCAGCGGGCGGACCGCCAGCTGGATGCCGCTCTGCACCCTGGGCTGGGCGATGTAGGCGGGGCGGGTGTGCAGGCCGCCGAGCACCACGTGAGCGCTCTCGGCGTCGTCGCCGGAGGGCTGGAAGCCCGAGATCACCGGCTCGTCGAAGGTCAGCACCAGCGTCAACGCGGGCGAGGGCATCCCCACGTGCCGGCACGGCCGGTCCAGGCGGGAGCTGTAGCCGACCGCCGAGACGACGGCGCCGGGCATCAGCCGCCCGCCCTGGACGAACCGCCGCTCCTGGTCCTGCTCGGTCACCACGCCCATTGTCCACCGGCCACCGACAGCTAGTCGGTTTCCGGGCGTTCCTCGGCGATGCGCTCGTCGAGGGTGCGGCCCTCGCGCTGGTCGCGCGGCGTGGGCCGGTCCCGGGAGGTGGCCGACCAGCCTTCGGGCGGTTCGACGCCGCGCTCCAGCGGATCGGTGCCGAGCTCGTCCTCGTCGAGATCTTCGGCCGACTGCAGGTTGGCCGGATCCTCCAGGTCCTGCGTGTCGGGCTCGGTCTCGTTGGGCGTGGGAGTGGAAGCATCTGCGGGATCAGACATCTCACCCTCCTCTGTGGACTACCCGAGCCGATCGGCGACCGTGTCGAGGAGTTCGGTCCAGGACTTCTCGAACTTGTCGACGCCGTCGGCCTCCAGGTGCTTGAAGACGTCGTCGAGGTCGATGCCGGCGGCGGCGAGGTCGTCGAAGACCTTCTGCGAGGCCTGCGCGGTGCCGCTGACCAGGTCACCGCGCACGTCGGCGTGGTCGGCGGTGGCCTGCAGCGTCGACTCCGGCATGGTGTTGACCGTGTTCGGCGCGGCGAGCTCGTCGACGTAGCGGGTGTCGGAGTAGGACTTGTCCTTCACCCCGGTCGAGGCCCACAGCGGGCGCTGCGCCCGAGCGCCCTCGGCCTGCAGGGCCTTCCACCGCTCGGAGGACAAGACCTCCTGGTAGGCGGCGTAGGCCAGGCGGGCGTTGGCGATCGCGGCCTGCCCGCGCAGCGGGTGGTTCTCCTGCATCGCGTCCAGCCGCTTGTCGATCTCGGCATCGACGCGGGAGACGAAGAACGACGCCACCGACTCGATCGACGCGAGGTCGTGGCCGTAGGCCTTGCCCTGCTCCAGACCGGCGAGGTAGGCGTCCATGACGGCCTTGTAGCGCTCGACGGAGAAGATCAGGGTCACGTTGACGCTGATGCCCTCGGCGATCGCCTTCGTGATGGCCAGCAGGCCCGCCAGCGTGGCCGGGATCTTGACCATCAGGTTCGGCCGGTCCACGGCCTTCCACAGGTCGATCGCCTCGGCGACGGTCTTGTCGGTGTCGTGCGCCAGCCGCGGGTCGACCTCCAGGGAGACCCGGCCGTCCACACCACCCGTCTGCTCGTAGACGTTGCGGAAGATGTCCGCCGCGTCCCGCACATCATCGGTGGTGATGATGCGGGCGGCCCGGTCCGTGGTCACGCCCGCCTCGGCGAGCTCGTCGAACTGCCGGTCGTACTCGGGTTCCTTCGACAGCGCTTTGGCGAAGATCGTCGGATTGCTGGTCGCGCCCACCAGGCCGTAGTCCTCGATGAGCTCGTCGAAGCCCCCGGACAGGATCCGGTTGCGCGACAGGTCGTCCAGCCAGATCGACACGCCGACGTCGGTCAACGCCTTCAGGTTCGCATTCGCCACCAGGCGTCCTCCAATCCCACTCGGGCTTCCCACGGCCTACCCGCTCAACCCTCGCGCCATGCGTCTCACAGGCGCACGTTCGGCCCCCGGAGCAACGATTCCGCTTCGTGGAACGACATCTTCGGCAGCTCCTCGCGCGCAGGGACTCGGGTCAACGCGCGGTGGGCGCGGACCAGGCCCGCGAAGTCCCGCGGGTAGGCGTCCGGATCGGCTCCCAGCAGCGCGCCGAACCGGCGGGCGCGACCCACGAGGTGCTGCCAGGTCCCGATCGGGGCGAGCCCGATCGACTCGGTGCCGTGCGAGAACAGCATCATCCGGATCTCGTCGTAGGACACCGCGTCCAAGTGCTCGCGCAGGGTTGCCGGTGAACTCCCCGCGTTGAACGTCAGCCAGAACGGCACCGAACCCGTGCGCCACGCCCAGTGCGGTTCCAGCAGCAGGAAGGTCTCCACCAGCAATCGATCGGTGGGCGAGCCGTTCGCGGCGTACCACTCGCGGTGCAGCTGCGCCACGGCCGGGCTCAGGTCCTCCGGGTGGCCGAATCGCAGTCTGCGCACCGGAAAACCCAGCGCGTCCACGTCATCGAGGAGCTCCGGTTCGAAACCCCACTCGGCCTCCGGGCGCCGCTCGTCGGGCTGCGGAGGGTTCCAGGACTCGTGCTCGGACCCGTAGTTGCGCAGGAACTCGCGCACGCGCGGCCCACCGGTGAAGTACTCCTGCTCGTCGGCGCCGCCGAGCGCGCCGAACTGGAACACGTGGCGCTCATCAACCCTGGTCACCGGCCAGTCCAGCTCGCACTCCGAGGTGACCACGACGCCGTCCGGAGCCAGGTGCTCGCGGATGAACCGCCGGTAGGCCACCGGCAGCTGCCGCCACTTGACCCGGAAGTAGGACATCCCGGCGATCATCAGCCGGTCCTGGTTCGGGTCGTGCATGTGGTGCAGCACGAGTTCGGGGTTCGTGCGCAGCAGCTCTCGTCCGGGATGCCGCCCGGCTTCCAGCTCGGCCGCCGGATCGTCGCGGTCCACCCCACCGCGTCGCACCGGGATCAGCAGCGTCTGCGGCAGCCACGGCGCGTCCAGCGCGGCGGCCAGGTGCATCAGCGCGCCGTTGGAGGAACCGAGGAACACCACCGGATACCTGCGACGCGGGTAGTGGTCGACGATCCACTCGGCGAGGTCGTCGGCGTCGATGTCGGCGAGCCGGCCGGGCGGCACCGCCTCGCTGACACCGCTGACGGCGTACACCTGATCGGCCAGCGAGGGCGGCAGCCGGTTCACCCCGCCCAGCAACGCCGAGATCACCGGCACCGCCGCGCGCGGAGCCGCACCCAGCGCGGGCGCGTCACGTCCGGCCAGGCAGTGCGACAGCGCGCGAAGCATCCCGGTCGCCGAGTCGAACGAGGCGACCGCGCGACTCGGCCGCATCACGCCGCCCGGTACCGCAGGACCGCGCCGATGCCGCCGGTGAGATCGATGGTGCCGGGGTCGGTGATCACCAGGTCGGCACCGGTACCGGCCAGCGCGCGCACCACCGCCGCGCTGGCGGGAGCGTCACCGATGATCTCGCTGCCGGTGTCCTTCAGGGCGCGCTCGTCCGCGGCGAGCTCGGTGGCACCGGCACCGATGTGCAGGTCGCCCGCGTGATCGTCGGCGGTCCACAGCAGCGTGCGGACCTGACCTCGGCGCAGGGCGTCCACGGTGTCCTGCCAGCCCTCCACGGCGCGTTCGCCCCGGCCGCTCTCGCGCTGGAACTCCTCGACCACCTCGGCGACCTCCGCCTCGTGGACGCTGCGGGTCACCTGGTGCCGCAACCGCTCCGCCGACTCCTGCCGGGAATCCGGTTCGATCACCAGCTCCTGGTCCTCGCCCAGCAGCGAGTGCACCAGGGAGCGCTGCTGATCCTGCCCGGTGAGCACGATCGCCTGCGCGCCCATCTTGCCCGCGCGCTCGGTGATCTCACCGGCCACGGCCTCGGCGTTGCGCTTCCAGCGCTCCTCGACGGCCATGTGGAACCGCTGCTGGTTCTCCTGCTCACCGGCGTGGGTCTTGTGCACCGGGTGCGATTCGCCGTCGATGCGGATCCGCTTCAGATCCCCCGAGCCCGACACCACCGTCAGGTCCGCGCCGGTGTGATCGACGTCGGCCACCAGGAACGCCACCCGCGACATGCATCGCCGCAGGTAGGGCATCAGGTGCGGGACCGGGCCGACGTAGGCCTGGTCCTCGGCCGGCAGGTCGGTGGGCGGCTCGGGCAGTTCGTCCTGCAGCACCACCTCGGCGCCTTCGCCGACGAGCACCTGCCCCCGCTGGCCGGTCTGCGCGCGGTGTTCGCGCACGTGATCGGCGATCGCCTGGACGGTGGCCTCGTCGGCTCCCTGCTGCTGCAACCGCTCGTGGATCGCTCGCCACCGCAGCTCGATCGCCTTGGCGGCGTCTTCGGCGTCCCCCGAGGTGTCCAGGTAGGCGGTCACGAAGGGGCCGGGTCGGTCGTAGACGTGCTGGAGAGTTCCCGTCTCCACGGCTACATCACCCTGTTCTGCTGCACGGGTCGCCCCCGCAACGGCGGAGGCCGTGCCCGGAGAATCCCCGGGTGGTGCGTGCGTTTAAACCAGTCGGCCGACGGCGGCGTAGGCGTTGGCGCGGGCGATGTCGTCCTCGGTGGGCGGAAGATCCGGGTGCCACGAGGGCGTGGGCACCAGGCCCGGCGGGATGAGTTCGTAGCCGTGGAACAGCTCGGCGATCTCCTCCGGCGGACGCCACCGCACCGGGGTCGGCGTGCGGGCCATGACCTCTTCGGCCGCGGCGACCTGCTCATCGGTGGCGGCGAGCTGCGAGATGTGCGTGACGGCCAGGTAGCTGCCCGGAGCGCAGGCGTCCCGGTAGGCGGCGGTGAGCGCGGTGGCCTCGTCCTGGTCGGGCACGAACGGCAGGATCGCGACGGCCAGCACCGCCACCGGACGCCCGAAGTCGATCTTGGCGACGCCGCCGGCGCGCAGTACCGGCTCCGGTTCGCGGATGTCGGCCTCGTCGATGGACACCATCGGGTTCTCGCCGAGCAGGGCTCGCGCGTGGGCGACCGCGACCGGTTCGTGGTCGACGTAGGCGATGCGGGCCTGCGGGTTGTGCTGGTGCGCGACCTCGTGCACGTTGCCGACGGTGGGGATCCCGGAGCCCAGGTCGAGGAACTGGTCGATGCCCTGCCGCACCAGGTGATCCACCGCGCGGCGCAGGAACGCCCGGTTGGCGACCGCGTAGTCCCGGGCGTGAGGCATCGCCTTGAGCCCGGCCTCGGCGGCTTCGCGGTCGGCAGCGAAGTTCGTCGACCCGCCCAGGTAGTAGTCGTACATCCGCGCCGAGTTCGGGCGTTCGACGTCCACACCCTTCGGCTCCGGCAGCACCACCACGCCTCCCCGCACCGGCGAACGCAACCTTTCCAGGGTACCGATCCGCCGCGCGCTTCCGGTACCCCGCGGCCCGGCCGCCGGTGCGGGTTTCGCGGCAGGGGGCGTTTTCGGGTTCTACCCGGCAGTTCCGGACCACGACCGCCTCCTGACCTCGTCATGCGAAGCGCGGGTGCTCGCAGCAGACGCGGTGGGTCCATTCCGGTTCGTGCCACCAGAACGCGGGGTCGGTCTCCGGACTCGCTCGATGCGATCCGGAGATGGGGGCGGCCATCGCGTCGGGTGAGTCGAAGGGCGCCAGGAGGGCGTCCGTCGTGTGCACCGCGCCGCCCTTGACGACCGTGCGGACCGCCGCTGCGGCGGTGATGTCGGTGAGCGGGTCACCGGCGACCAGCGCCAGGTCCGCGTAGGCGCCGGGGCGGATTTCGCCGAGCTCACCGGGAAGACCGAGCCAGCGGGCCGGGTTCCGGGTGGCGGTCGTCAGCGCTTCGCGGGGCGTGAAGCCGTGCGCGACCAGCGCGCGGAGGTTCATGTGCAGCGAGACCGCGACGTTGTCCAGCGGCGAATCGGTGCCCGCGATGACGAACCCACCCCCGCGCTGGATGCGCAGCAGCATGTCGACCTGACCGGCCAGCTTGAAGCGGGTGACCTCCCCGTCCGGACCGGCCGCGTCCTCGGCTTCGCCGAGCAGGCGCTGGTACTCCCACGGCGGGAACAGCACCCGCGTCCGCCGGTCCTCGATCAGCGACCGGTCCTGCGCGTACATCCCCGACGAGGTGAACAGCGTCGGGGTGATGGACATGCCGCTGGCGATGAACAGCTCCACGGCGTCGTCGTAGGACCTGCCGAGCTCATCGCAGGTGTGGGAGTAGCCGAGCCTGTTGGTCGCCCCGGTGTGCTCCATGCCGTCCATGCCCAGGTGTGCGGCCGGGTAGACGTAGTGCGAGCTCAGCGGCCTGCCCTGCGCGTGCGCCTGCGCGATCGCCGCCTGCTGCATCCGCACCGGCATGCGCACGTAGGTCTTGACCATGTCGTAGTCCAGCGCGGACGCGCGCCGCATCTCCAGCCGCAGCTGCTCCTCGTTGAGGGTGGGCCGCATGAAGTTGTAGTAGATCCGCCCGCCGTCGATGGCCTCACCGGTGGCGAAGTACCGCGGCCCGACGCGGTCTCCCGAGCTCAGCGCCTCGCGGGTCTCCTGCATCTGGTAGGCCGGATCGCCCGGCGATCGGGTCGTCGTCACGCCGTAGGCCAGCCAGGCGCGTCCCTGCCGATCGCCCCACTGCCGTCCGCGCAGGTGCCAGTGCACGTGGGCGTCGATGAGCCCGGGGATCGCGGTCAGCTCGCGCGCGTCGATCCGGGCACGCCCGTCCTGGGCCGGGAGCACGGCGGCGATCCGCTCTCCCGTCAGCACGATGTCGACGTCGCGACGCAGCTGTTCGGACGCGCCGTCCCACAGCGCACCGACGCGCACCACCTGGTTCTCACCGGTCCGCGCGGGCGTCCACGTCAGTTCCAGCGGGATCGCGGAGACCTCGCCGGTGCCGATGTGCACCGAACGCAGCTCGCCGCCGTTGAGGAACAGCAGGTGGTCGGCGTCGCGCCAGCTCAGCGAGTCGGTCAGCTCGGTGGTGACCTGACGGGGCGCAGCGGTGAACGACCCGGCCGCGTCGACGGCGACGATCCACGCGGTCGACTCCACGACGAACGCGAGGTGCCTGCCGTCCGGGGACCACACCGGGCCGTCGTCGCCACGCGTGGCCAGCGACCGGAACGGCATCACCTCGGTGTAGTGCAGCGCCCCGGTTTCCACGTCGACCCGCAGGATCTGGCTGGTGCCCTCGCGAAACCGCGTGCCGTAGGGCTTGACGGCGGCCAGCACCATGGTTCGCCCGTCCGGCGACCAGTCGGGGCGACCGGGCTGGAACAGCGGCGGCGTCACCTGGCGCGGTGCGCCGCCGGCGAGGTCCGCGACCCACGTGGCACCGTCCTGGTCCTGGTAGGCGATCCGCTCGCCGTCCGGGGAGAACCGGGGCGTGATCGCCGCGCCGTCCACGTCGGTGACGCGCCGGTCCGAGCCGGTGGCCAGGTCGTGCAGCCACAGGTCGGCCGTGCCGCCGCGGTCGCTGCTGTAGAGCAGCTGCCGCCCGTCCGGGGAGAAGTCGGGGTCGGACGCGAAGTAGCCGTCGCCGACCACTTTTCGCGGTGCGCGACCGATCGGCATGACCCACAGCGCGTTGAGCGCGCGGAACGCGACCTGGGTGCCATCGGGTGAGCACACCGGGCTCGCGATGCCGGTGACCTTCGGCCCGCGCACCCCGGGACGCCGCTTCGGGTAGTCGCGGCGGGAGAGCACCGGAACCGTTGCGGTGAACGGAACCTCGTTGCGCTCACCGGGAAGCCCACGCCTGCGGATCACTCCGTCGGCGGTGTAGAGCAGTTCGCCGGGGCCGATCCAGCGCGGCGCGAACCCGAAGACGTCCTCGCCTTCGGTCACGGCTTGACCGTCAACCACCAGGTCCCGCCGCGCACCGGCGAGGCGGACGTAGGCCAACCGGCCGTCGGGAGCGAGGCTCGGCCCGTGGAGCGAGCCCTCGTCGCCACCGTCGACCAGCACGCTGACCTGCCCGGAGGCGATCTCGACGCGCTCGATCGCGGTGTCCCCGGCGACGTAGACGAGGGCCTGGCCGTCGGGCGACCAGCTCGGCATCGCCACATCCGGTCGATCCCGGGTCACCTGGCTGATCACCCCGGAATCGAGGTCCATGACGAACACCTGGTAGCCGCCCGCTCGGTCGGAGGCGAACGCGAGAGCCCCTCCGCCGGGCGAGAACTTCGGTTCCCGGTGGTCCTTCCCGCCCGCGGTGAGCTGGCGCAGGCCGGAACCGTCGGCTGCCATCGTCCAGAGGTGGAAGTTGCCATCGCGGTAGGACTGGAACACGAGGCTGCGACCGTCCGGGGAGAAGTCCGGCTGCGTGGCGTCCTGCAGCTCATCGGTGAGCTTGCTCGCCGCCCCGCCACCGGGTCCCAGCACCCAGATCGCGTTGACCAGGTCGAACGCCACGCGTCCGTCCGGTGCCGCCGCGGCGCAGAGGTTGGTGCCCTGCCGCAGCGTGACACCGGCGCCGTCGGCCAGCGCCACGCGTGGTGGAGCGAACGCGAGGGCCGCTGCCGCACCGGTACCGGCTTGCAGGGCGCGTCGTCGGGTGAGCCTGAACCGTGAAATCCCCGCTGCCATCGGCAATCTCCCGAAGATCCGTCGAAATCCGCGAATCGATCGATCGTGCGCCCACAGGCGATCAGGCACAATCCGCCGACGAGTGAAAAACCCGCAGCCCGATCGATCCGGTTGCTCCCACCACCGAGGTCGGTGAATCTCGTTCGTATTTCGCGCACTCGATCGTGTAGTGCAGTTGACGGGGCGGGCCGTCGATGACTTTGGCGTGGTCGTATCGCAGTCCCCTCCTGCACTGAACCCATCCACCTCCGCGCGCCGCCCGCGCATCCGGCCGGCCCCGGTTGATCGCCGAGCGTGGTGGTGCGGCGTGCTCGCGGCGATCGCGGTACTGCTCGGCGTCGCGATCCCCTTCGCGCCGGTCACAGCCTCGGATCCGGTGGTTTCCTGGCCGCAGGCGGGCAAGTTGCCCAGTTCGACGGTGGTTCCGCTGAGCCCGCCTCGCCCGCTGTCGCTGCACGCGACGATCCCCTGCGCCGCGCTGCGCGCCGTCGGCAACGGCGACGTCCTGCGCACCGTCCCGGCCGGGGCGAGCCCGGCCACCGGACTGGCCGTCACCGCCGCCGCGGGCCGGGTTTCGGTGCTCGCCGCCGGAACTCCGGTGCTCGACGAACCCATCCCGGCCGACGGCTGCGACTACCGCATCGCCGCGACCGCGACCGGCCTGTCCATCACGCGCGATTCCGCGCCGGTGGCGAACTTCCCCGACCTGCCGGTGCCCTCGGTGGCGGCGCTGATCACCGCCGCCGAGGGGATGCCGCAGGCGGGCGGGCTGGCGGTCGTGCTGCACACCGACGACCGCTACAACTCCCAGCCCAACGGGCTCAAAACCCTTCTGCTGTGGGCCCATCTGATCGCACTCGGAGCGACCCTGGTGCTGGCGTGGCGGCACTGGGGACCGGTGCGGATCCCGCGAGCGCGGCCCCGCTGGGCAGACCTGGTCGTCGGCGTCACGGCCACGTCGTGGGTGCTGCTCGGCCCGGTGCAGTACGACGACGCGTGGTACGTCCTGATGTCCCGCAACGCCGGCGCGTCGGGATACCTAGGCAACTACGTCTACATGTTCAACGCCACCGAGAACCCGTTCGTGCTCAGCCAGTACCTGATGCAGTTCTGGGGCCGGCTCGGTGAGTTCTCGCTGTGGTGGCTGCGGCTGCTGCCGCTGGCCTACGGGCTGATCACCTGGGTCGCGCTGCGTCGCCTGCTGACCACGACGCTCGGTCGCACCGCCGGCAACCCGTGGGTGCCGTGGGCGCTGGGACTGGCGTTCCTGGCCTGGTGGCTGCCCTACGGGATGACGCTGCGCCCGGAACCGCTGATCCTGTGCCTGACCGCGGTGACGATGCTGCTCGCCGAGACGGCCCGCCGCCGCGAGAGCATCCCCGCGGCGGCTGCGGCGACGCTGGTCGCGGCACTGGCGCTGAGCTGCTCGCCGTCAGGTCTCGTGGCGTGGGCGCCGCTGGCCCCGGCGTTGCCGTGGCTGTGGCGGTGGTTGCGCGACCGCAGCTGGAAGTCGCGTTCGGTGGCGGGGTTGACGGTCGTGGCAACCGGAACCGCCATCGTTCCGGTCGCTTTCGCCGACGCGACCTTCGGGGACGTGCTCGAGGCGACCAAGGTGCACCGCTGGTACTACGGCTCGTTCGCCTGGTACGAGGAGTGGCGGCACATCGACACCCTCATGAGCGGGCCGTGGGCGCTGCGCCTCCCGGTGCTGATGACCCTCGGCGTGGGACTGCTGGTGGCGCTGGGCCGCGGCCGCCGGGCCGCGCCGGGCACGGTCCGGTGGCTGATGCTCAGCAGCGCCGTGGTCACCGCGCTGGCGATGGCGTTCCTGGCGCTGAGCCCCACCAAGTGGGTGCTGCACTTCGGCGCCCTGGCCGCCCCGGCGATCGTGCTGCTGACGACCGCGCTGCTGCGCTCGCCGCTGCCGCGCACCACGGGAGCGGTGGCGAGCATCGCCGGGGCGGGTGTGCTGATCGCGGTGGCCGCCGCCGGGTTCTCCGGACCGAACATCTGGAAGCCGTTCAGCGACCGCGGCCAGTCCTTCGGCAACCACCTCCCGCCGTCGCTGTCGAAGATCGAGCTGAGCATGACGGCACCGCACATCGGGGACGTGTTCCTGCGCGACGCCAAGCTGTGGGTCGGGCTGGCCGTGGCGATCGCCGCGTTCGGCCTGTGGCGACGCCGCCGACGGCTGGGCGTGCTGCTGCGGCCGGAACGCGGCGTGCTGATCGCCACCGCGCTGCTGCTGGTCATCGGCATGTTCGCGGTGTTCGCCTACGCGCCGTTCCGGCAGGCGCCGGGCTGGACGGTCGCCAGCGGTGGTTTCGAGTTCGCCACCACCGGCCGCACGGCCGGGCTCGCCGACCACGTCCAGGTCCTCGCCGACGCCGACGTCCAGCCACCCGCTCCGGCCGAACCCGCCGTCGTGCGCGGCGATTTCGTCACGACCTCGCCGCTTCCGGTGCCGCCGTCGGCACCCGGGGCGGTGTGGCACAGCCGCACGACCCCGCCCACCGGGAAGGGCGCGCTCGTCACGGGCTGGTACCCGGTGCCCGCGACCGGGGACGGCACCCACGTCACGGTCCCGGTGCTCGGCGAAGGCCTCACCGCGCACCGGCTCGAGGTGCAGGCCGACACGCCCTCCGGTGTGGTCGGCCTCCCGCTGACCCCCGATGCCGCACTGGGAGCCCGCCATTGGCAGGAGCTCGCGGTGGCGCTGCCGCAGCCGGCGCGCGCGATCCGCGTCGTCGCCGAGCAGCGCGGGCCGTGGCTGGCGGTCGGTGAACCGCGCCTGACCAAGATCCGGCCGGTCACGACCGTCACCGACGGGCAGACCGTCTTCGCCGACCAGCTCTCGGCGATGCTGTGGCCGGACATCGACCACGCGGAGGTCGCGCACGGCATGACCAATCCGCCGACCGTCCGGGTGAGCGCGGCCGAGCACATCGACCCGGGCGTGCTGTCGAACTCCACGTTCACCGACTGGGGCGGCAACTTCGCCACCAGCGCCCAGACCGCGACCTACGTGCGCATGGCCTCGGCTCTGCCGGGCGGGCCGGAGACCGCGCCCTGGGGCACCGTCGACCGGATCGTCTACGACTTCCCCACGCGTCAGGTCGACTTCGGGTTCCGGCATCACGACCGCGCGGGCTGGACGCGCCTGCCGACCCTGGCCGGGGAGGAGTACATCGGCCGGAAGTACACGGGGTGAGGGTTCGTCGACTGAATCGTTCCCGTTTACCAGCTGACGCCAGGCCGCTGACCAGGGGAATCAGGTCGCAGCCACTGGTGCGCACCTGGTCGGCCGTTCGCAGTCGGGCGTGCTTCCGGTTCTGGACAGTCCGGTTGATCACCTTGACATTAGGCTAGCCTAACTTAACGCTCATCGGGTGTCCGCTCGCACCTGAGGAGTCGCGAATGCCCATTCTCGACAGGAAAGCAACCGCCCTCGCGCCCTACGCCCTCGGCGCGTTCCGGATCGTCGTCGGTGCGCTGTTCGCCAGCCACGGCGCGGCATCGCTGTTCGGCGTCTTCGGCGGCGTTCAGGGAACCGGCGGCGGGACGGTGCCGTTCGGTACCTGGCCTTCGTGGTGGGCGGCGGTGATCCAGCTGGGCTGCGGGCTCCTCGTCGCCTTCGGCGTGCTGCACCGCGGCGCCGCGGTGCTCGCCTCCGGCTCGATGGCCTACGCCTACTTCATCGTGCACCAGCCCGACGGCCTGCTCCCCCTGCAGAACCAAGGGGAGCAGGCTGCGCTGTTCGCCTGGTCCTTCCTGCTCCTGGCCTTCACAGGACCCGGCGCGCTCGCCCTCGGCCGTGCGCTGCGCCGCTCACCGCGACCGGCAGCGGCGTGACTCAGGCGTCGGGCCGGCCGTAGCGCTCGGCGACGGTTTCGGAGGACTGCCAGCGACTTCCGGGGTCCTCGTCGTTCGGCCAGCCCGCCGGGGAGTCCTGCCAGGCCTCGCGGCGGCCGTAGGGCAGGGCGTCGATCAGCGCGAAGGTGTGCCCGAGCTGTTCGATGCCCCTGCCCGTGGTGTGCCAGGTGCGGTAGACGGTGTCGCCGTCGCGCAGGAAGACGTTCAGCCCGAAGCCGCCGCCGGGAGGCGCGCCGACATCGGCGCCGAAGGAGCTGTTCGCGGTCGAATACCAGGGGAAGGCGTTGCCGACGCGGCGCTTGTAGGCCACGGCCTCGTCGATCGGCCCCTGGGTGACGATGACGAACCGCGCGTCGTAGTCGCGGAGGAAGTCCAACCGGGTGAACTGCGAGGTGAACCCGGTGCAGCCGTGGCACTGCCACTTCTCCCCCGGGAACCACATGTGGTTGTACACGATCAGCTGCGAGGCGCCGTCGAAGATCTCGGCCAGCGAGACCGGTCCTGCTTCGCCTTCGAGGACGTAATCGGGCATCCGCACCATCGGCAGGCGGCGGCGCTGCGCGGCGATCGCATCGAGCTCCTTCGTCGCCGCCTTCTCGCGGGCGCGCAACGCGTCGAGCTCGCGCTGCCAGGTGTCGGCGTCCACGACGGGCGGCAGTGCGTGCGTGGTGGTCATGGTCTCTCCCACGGATGAGTGTCACGGGCGGTCACGAATGGAGACCGCGACCGCCCGTGAAACTCATCGGTGCCCGGTCGCAGCGACGACCGGGCACCGAGAAGGGACTGCTCAGGCGCAGAGCTTCCAGTCGCCGTCCTCCTTGACGAGCTTGAGGTCGGCGGCCTGCGGCGGCTGGCCGGGAACGGTGGACTCCATGGTCGCGGTGCCCGTGTCGCCGTTCTCCTGGACCGACTTGACGGTGGTCTTGACCTGCTTGAGCATCTCGAGGTCCTGCGGCTTGGCGACCTTGAGGAACTCCTCCTTCTGCTTCTGCAGCTCCTCGATCTGCGGCATCGCGCTGTTGCAGACCACCGCGCGGTAGTCGTCGGCCTTGACGCTGCGCGGGTCCTGGGTCTCCTTGGTCGACAGCGCCGCGTAGTCCTCGGCGGTCGACTGGGCGGAGCTGCCGCTGAACAGCCAGAAGGCACCGACGGCCACGACCGCGATGACGAGCGCGGAGGCCGCGACCGCGACGATCATGCCGACCTTGCTCTTCCTCGCGGGCTCCTCACCGGACTCGGTGGCCGCAGACGCCTCAGAAGCCTCAGCGGACTCGGACGACTCGTTCGACTCGGTGGTCTCGGCTGCGGGCTGAGCCTTCTCGGTCTGCTCCGCATCGGGCTCGCCCTGCTCGGCACCAGGCTGCTCGGCGCCCGACTTCTCAGCGCCGGACTCGGCGTCGCCGTGGCCGGCTGCGGAGCTCTCCGAGGGCTGCTCCACTGCCGAGGTCTCGGTCTCCTCAGCGGGCTGCTTCTCGGAGCCGCTCTGGCCGGGCTCGTTCGGCGAAGAGGTCATGAACACCTTCCTGGTTCGGACTTGTCAAGTGCTGTCCCCACGTGTACGCGACCCGAGCTCCGAGTTCCACCCGTGTCGAACTTCGGACTCCGCATTTCCCACGCTGGAACATTACGATTCGACCACGCGCGCGCTCGAACTTCGCATTCACGCCACGAGGAAATCCCGACTGCGTCCGGTGAACGGCGTGATCTCGCCCGAGGCCGCTGCTTTCCAGTCTCCGTTGTGGACGATGCGGTAGCGACCGGTCGGCACTTCCGCCGGAACGTCCCAGGTGATCGTCGCCGTGGAGGACGCGACACCGCTGCGCTTCCAATGGTACTGGGTGGACCAGTCGCGGTCGTCGGCCACCGGCACCCACCGGCTGTCCACGAGGCGCTGGACCTCGGCGTAGGTGCCGCCGCGGCGCAGGTCGTTCTTGGGGTGCCCGGTGACGAACTCGGCCGCGACCCGATCGCCCCGGCGGTAACCGCTCGCGGGCTCGGCGAGGACGTCGCCGAAGGCGCGGCCGGGAGGCGGGGCGTCGAAGACGACGCCCGGCTGGAAGTTCGGCAACGTCCCGCTCATGTCGGGCGGAACGGGACCGAGCGGGAGCTGCTCCCCCGCGCGCATCGCCGCGGCCAGCCGGGTGAACTCCTGCTGGTAGGCCGGGAGCGTGTAGCGGCCGAAGAGGGTGGAGGCTCCCTCGTACTGCTGGGAGTCGTACTCCTCGGGCGTGGTGACGTACTGGCTGTAGGCGTTGGCGTAACCCTGCAGCAGCACGTTCTCCAGCGGGACGCCGAGTTCGGCGGCAACGCTCCGGCGGATCCGCAGGCCGGCGACGATGGTGAACTCGGCGGGTCCGGCGACCAGGTAGAGCTCACCGATGCGCATCAGCTGCAACGGCAGCACCTGCGGGCACCACGGGTGCGGCTGCATCGCGCCGAAGGGCACCGCGACGGGTTTGGGCGCCTGCTCGTCGGCGAGCTCCGGCGGGACGGGTACGTCTGCTCCCCCGAGCCAGTCCAGCAGCGGGTTGCGAATTCCTTCGCCGATGGGGATTCCCGGGCCGTCCTCGGTGCTGCCGGCCAGCATCGACATCCCGATGGCCGCGGTGCAGGTGCGATGCGTCTTGCCGTCCGGGGTGAATCGTCCGTCCACAGTGACCTCGGAGAGGTCGACGTAGCACAGCGCGGAGTCGACCGGACCGCTCATCGGCTCTCGCGCGGATTCGAAAGCCCGTCGCGCGGCGCGGAATTGGCGTTCGCCGATGATCCGGGTGTTGTCGAACTCGTCGTCGGTCGGCCCGGATCCGGGCGCCAGTTCCAGGTTGGGCGACATGTCGCCGGCGTTGGTCTGGGCGAAGCAGGCCACGAACCCGGCGTCGCGCTGCTCCCAGGCGAAGGCCGCGTATCCCTTGTTGTCCGAGCTGATCAGGTGGTTCTCGTTGGTCATCGAGGTGCCGTGGGTGGCGAACCAGGTGATCGCGCCGACGTCCCGCCCGCCCTGGGAGAAGCGCAGCACCGTCACCGCCGGGTCGATCGCCTGCGGGAAGTGCCGGGTGTCCTCCGCCGGGTTGAGGTCGAAGGCGCTGCGGGAGCGGTTGACGCTGGCGTCGGTGAGTTCGGCCCGCCCGAGCGAGAGCGCGCCGGGTCGCAGGTCGTCGTGCGCCTGGCCGATCGCCTCGCTGATGCCGTCGAGGACGGCGTTGAAGACCTGCTCCTGGAAGCCCAGCGTCGCCAGGTCGTACGCGGCGTAGTGCGAGTCTCCCCCGCAGGCGGCGTGCGTGTGGGTCGCGTTGAGCAGCACGTTCTGCTCGGTGTAGAGACCGCCGTAGTTCTCGGCCAGGCGGCGCAGCACCGCCTGGTGCACCGACTGGAACAGCGCGCCCAGCTCGGCGGTCACGAACACCACGCGGTTCGCGCCGTCGTCCACGACGAACGCGCGCGCGAGCGTGCGCAGGTGGATGCCCGCGGTCTGCTGCTGCGGCATGGAGTAGCCCATCATGCCGTTCTCAGCGGCCGGACCGGTCACGTCCGCGACCCCGCGCCCGACCCGGTAGCCGGTGGCCTCCTGGCCGGACGCGGGGATGACGCCGAACATCGTGGCGGCGAGCGGTGCGACGGCGGCCGCGGCCAGCACCTGCCTCCTGGCAACGGGCATGAGCCTGCCTCTCGGTGAATGTGAAGCGAATTCACGTTCATGGATGCGGGCAGGCTACGCCGATCAACTCGGGCTGCCAAGACTCACTTCGGCGCGAAGCGCTGGCCCGCGTCCAGCCGCAGGCACTGGCCGTTGAGCATCGGGTTGTCGACGATGGCCCGCACCAGCTTCGCGTACTCCTCGGGGCGACCCATGCGCCGGGGGAACGCCGCGTCCTTGACCAGCGCGGCCTTGACGTCCTCCGGAGCTCCCTTCACCAGCCCGGTTTCGAACAGGCTCGGCGCGATGGCCAGCACGCGGATGCCCATCGACCCGAGGTCGCGGGCCATGGTCAGGCACATCCCGGCGATCGCGGCCTTGGCCGCGGTGTAGGCGACCTGCCCGACCTGACCCTCGAAAGCGGCGATCGACGAGGTGTTGATGATGACCCCGCGCTCACCGTCCTCGGGCTCGTTGTCGTTCATGTGCGCCGCCGCCAAGCGGCTGATGTTGAAGGTGCCGACCGTGTTGAGGTCCAGGATCCGGCGGAACGCGTCGAGGTCGTGCGGCCCCTGCTTGCCCAACGTGCGCTGCGCCATGCCGCCGCCGGCCGTGGTCACGGTGATGTGCAGCCCGCCCAGCTCGGCGACGGCCGCGTCGAGCGCGTGCTCGACGCCGGCGAAGTCGGTGACGTCGACCGGGTGGAACGTGCCGCCGAGCTGCGCGGCGACGTCCTGGCCCGCCGAGTCGGCGAGGTCGGCGATCGCCACCGACGCCCCCTGCGCCGCGAGCAGTTCCGCGCTGGCCCGGCCCATGCCCGAGGCTCCGCCGAACACGACCGCCTTCTTGCCGTTGATCTCCACTGGTGCTCCTCCTCGTCGAGGTCAGCGAACCCGCTCGCGGAGTTCGCGCTTGAGGACCTTGCCCGCCGTGTTGCGCGGGAGCTCGTCGACCACCAGCACCTGTCGCGGGCACTTGTAGCCGGCGAGGTGCGTCGCGCAGAACTCGCGGATCTCGCGTTCGGTGAGGTCCGGCTCGCCGTCGGCTTCGATGACGGCGACGACGCGCTCGCCCCACAGCTCGTCCGGCGCCCCGACGACGGCGGCGGCCGCAATGCGCGGGTGCTGGTGCAGGACGTCCTCGACCTCGCGGGAGTAGACGTTCTCCCCACCGGTGAGGATCATGTCCTTGCGCCGGTCGACGATGGCGAAGCGACCCTCGGCGTCCCGCCGGGCGAGATCGCCGGTGCGGAACCACCCGTCGCGGAACGCCTCCGCCGTCGCCTCGGGCCGGTTCCAGTACCCGGAGAAGACCTGATCACCGCGGATCTCCAACTCGCCGACCTCCTCGGGGCCGAGCTCGACGCCCTCGTCGTCGACGATGCGCGCGGCCGACAGCAGCATCGACCGGCCCGCCGAGGCCAGCAGTTCCGGACGTCCGGACGCTGCCGCCCGGTGCCCCTCGGGGCCGTGCGCGAGCGCGTTGCCGGCGAGTTCGGTCATGCCGAACCCGGCGCGGAGCCCGGCGTGCGGGAAGCGGTTCATCGCCTCGCGGAGCGTGGTCACCGGCATCGGCGCCGAGCCGTAGCCGATGCGGGCGATGGAGGCGGTGTCGCAGGCGCCGATGCCGGGATGGCGCAGCAGCATCTCCAGCATCGTGGGCGCGACCGTGGTGGCGGTGACCCCGTGCTGCTGCACGGCGTCGAGGAAGCCTTCGGTGCTGTAACGGCGCAGCAGCACCACGTTCTCGGCGGTCAGGTGCGCGACGAGCACGTTGTACCCGGCGATGTGGCACAGCGGCCACGGCACCAGCGTCACCGGACGCTCCTCGGTCGCGCGCGGCCAGCTCAGCACGGCGTTGACCGCGCCCGCCACGACGTTGCGGTGGGTCAGCACGGCGCCCTTGGCGCGCCCGGTGGTGCCGGAGGTGTAGATCAGCCACGCGGGCGCGTTCTCGTCGGCGCGCTCGGGTTCGGTGTCCGGTTTGCCGTCGATCAGCGCGCTGAAGGGCGTGGTGCCCGCGACGTCGTCGACGGTGACGACCGTGCGGATCGACGGCACCGCGTCGGCGGCGTGCCGCGCCGGGTCGAGGTACTTGGCCTCGGTGATCAGCGCGGTCGGCGCGGCGTCGGCGAGCTGGTCGGCGATCTCGCGCTGCGCGAGCCGGTAGTTCACCGGCAGCAGCACCATCCCGGCGAGCGGGACCGCGTAGTAGGCCAGGACGTACTCGACGTTGTTCTCGGTGAGCACGGCGATCCGGTCACCGCGCCGGGCGATGCCGGCCAGCCCGTGGGCCAGGCGGCGGATCGACGCGTGGAGCTCACCGAAGGTCCAGGTGGTGGACTCGAAGGTCAGCGCCGGAGCTCCGGGCGTTCGCCCGGCGGCCAAGGCCACCACGTCGCTGATCAGCATCGCGCCTCCCGCTCCCCACCGCGAACACCGGAGGCACCGTACCAAACAATCGCTTGGTTAGGGGATCATCGTCGGCACGGCAGCACCAGCCTCCCGAAACCCTTCCGAAGAACGCGCGGAGCGGCACCGCGTGCAGGATGACGGATTACCGCCGCAATCAGGCACCTGAACACGGCGGTAATCCGGGTGAGTCGTCCATCCACTACGACCACCGCCACCACCGGCGCACGGATTACCGCCGTAATCGGACACCCGAGAACGGCGGTAATCCGGTCACGAACCGCCGCGGCCACCGGCCACCGGCGTCGTCGGGTGACGGATTGCCGCCGCGACCGGGCGCTGACCGCGGGGATGGTGCTTAGACCAGGATTCCGGCGATGGTGGCGCTCAGGAGGTTGGCGAGGGTCGCGGCGAGGACCGCGCGGATGCCGTCCTTGGCGATCCAGCCGCGCTTGGCGGGCACGAGACCCCCGAGGCCGCCCAGCAGGATCGCCAGCGAGCCCAGGTTGGCGAAGCCGGTGAGCGCGAAGGTGACGATGGTGGCGGTCTTCTCGCTGAAGTTGCCGGCCTGAGGCCCGAAGTCGCCGAACGCCACGAACTCGTTGATCACCAGCTTCTCACCGACGAAACCGCCCGCGGCGATCGCTTCGTGCCACGGCACGCCGATCACCCACATCAGCGGCGAGAACACGTAGCCGAGGATCTGCTGCAGGGTCAGGTCCGGCAGGCCGAACAACCCACCGAGGGCACCGACGACGAGGTTCAGCAGCGCGATCAGCGAGACGAAGGCGAAGAGCATGGCGCCGACGTTGAGCGCCAGCTTGAGGCCGTCGGAGGCACCGGTGGCCGCGGCGTCGATGACGTTGCGCGGCTTCTCCTCCAACGCGGGAGCGGCCGTGCCGAAGGCGACCTTCTGGGACTCCTCCTCCTCGGCCGCCTCGTCGTCCTCGGACACCTGGGCGTCGTCGGAGCTCGGCTCGTCCTTGGGGGCCGGCATGATCAGCTTGGCCATGAGCAGACCGGCGGGGGCGGCCATGAAGCTGGCGGCGATGAGGTTCTCCAGCTTCGCGCCGAGCATGGCGTAGCCGACCATGACGGTGCCGGCCACGGTGGCCAGCCCGCCGACCATGACCGCGAAGAACTCGGACCTGTTCATGCTCGACAGGTAGGGGCGCACCAGCAGCGGCGCTTCGGTCTGGCCGAGGAAGATGTTGCCGGTCGCGTTCAGCGACTCCGCCCGCGTGGTGCCCAGTGCCCTCTGCAGCGCGCCACCGATGATGCGCACCACCCACTGCAGGACGTGCAGGTGGTAGAGCACCGCGGTCAGCGAGGACACGAAGATGATGATCGGCAGCACCTGGAAGGCAACGACCGTGCCCTCGGTGGGCATGATCGGCCCGACCAGGAAGTCGATGCCCTCCTTCGAGGACTCGATGACCTTGGTGACCCCGGCCGCGACGGTGGCGAGCACCTGCTGCCCGAGCGGCCAGCGCAGCACGACGACGGCGAAGACGATCTGGATCGCCAGCGCGCCGAGCACCGTGCGGAGGTTGATCGCGCGCCGGTCGGTCGACAGCGCCAACGCCAGCAGCAGTACGACGACCATGCCGCCGATGCCCCACAAGACCTGCACTGTTCCAGCCTTTCCTCGAACCGCCGCAGCCGTCGCGGCGCTGTTGGGTCCGGGGGATGCTCGCACGCAGACCCGCCGGCACGCACCCGGGTGGCGAGTTTGTGACTCCGCTAACGGCAGGTCAGGGGAAGGTGATCACTCCACAGTGCACACCGGCTCGACGCGGGGGACCCGGAGGGCGCCATCGGGCGGACGGCTGGATCTCACCAACCGCATGCAGAAAAGAGGCTCCTCGAGAGATATCTTTCGCTCAAGATGATTGCGTGTAAGATTGTGCGTGGAGCCGTCACCACGACGGCGAGAACGGAGAGCGCGATGAGTCCGCAGAAGGGAACGGAAGCCGTGGCCCACGAGGTCGATCTGCCCAGCGATGACGAGACCGTCACCTGGTGGGGTCTGGTCATCGAGGGCTACCACGCCACCCACAGCCTGATGATGAACGAGATCAGCCAGCGCGTGGACCTCGCCCCGGGCTCGTTCGACATCCTGATCAGACTGCTGCGCTCCCCCGGCCACCGACTGCCGATGACCCGGCTCGCCGTGGAGGCCGCGCTGAGCAGCGGTGGCTTCACCAAGGTCGCCGACCGGCTGGCCAAGGCCGACTTGATCTGCCGCGAGCCCTCGGCCGAAGACCGCCGCGTCGTCTACGCGGTGCTCACCGACCACGGCCTGGAGGTGGCCGAGGAAGCGCGCAAGGTCTGCGCCGAGATCCTGCGCGACCGCATCCTCAAGCCGCTCGGCGAGCAGCAGTCGCAGAGCCTGGCCGCCGCGATGCGCACGCTGCGCAACGCCAACGCCGCCTGATCGGGCTCAGCGAGCCGCGGCCTCGGCCTTGTTGAACTCGGCCTTCCACTCGCGGAACGCCTCCTCGGTGCGGCCGTGGCGCCAGTACCCGGAGATCGACGCCTGGTCGCGGGCCACCCCGCGCTCGCGGAACAGGTAGGGGCGGACGCGACGCATGACCTCCTGGGCCTCGCCGTGCACGAAGGCGTGCACGCGGCCCGGCAGCCACTCCAGCTCGCGCACAGCCTTCTCCAGCGCGCCGTCCTCGCCGACGTCCGAGCGGTAGATGAACACGGCCTCGCCGGCCGCGGGCAGCGCCAGGTCCGGCGCCGCGGCGGGCGAGTCGACGAGCATGACCACCCGCACCACGGCGTCGGCGGGCATCCCGACCAGCGCGGCGGAGATCGCGGGCAGCGCGGACTCGTCACCCGCGAGCAAGTGCCAGTCGGCCTCCGGGTCCGGCTTGTAGGCGCCGCCCGGCCCGTTGATGATCAACCTGTCGCCCGGCTCGGCCTTCGCGGCCCACGGACCGGCCACGCCCTGGTCGCCGTGCATGACGAAGTCGATCGCCATGGTGCCGCGCTCGACGTCCGGGAACAGCGCGGTGAAGGTGCGCACCGTGGGCATGTCCTCGGCCGGGAACGTGCCGCGCATCGCCTTGACGTCCAGCGGCTCCGGGTAGGTCACGCCCTCCTTGGGGAAGACCAGCTTGACGTAGCGGTCGGTGTGCACGCTCTCGGCGAAGGCCGACAGGTCATCACTGCGGAACCACAGTCGCCGCACCCGGGGAGTCACCATCTCGGCACCCGTCACGGTCAGGTAGGTCGCCACTCGAACTCCTCAACGCACTCACAAAGACTTAGGCCAGCCTAACTTATCCCTGCGGTAGCGCGCAGCACCTACCCGCCCCTCTCAGCGACTTCGTCGAGCGTCCACTCGCACCCCGACCTCAACCGGCCACCAGCACCTCACCTGCCCCATCCCTCGCAGGCCACCGCCGGCTCGCCGAGCGGCCTCCCCGGGGACCGAGGTCGCTCGGCGAGCGCGGAGGTCCGGCTACGCTGCCGGGGGCCGATAGCGGGCCGAGGTGTCCAGCCAGGAGGCGTGCCCTCCCGGGATGTGGCCGATGACGTCGGTGAGGTGGCCGATCCGCGCCCTCAGCTCTTCGGGCTGGTCCTCCGGCTGATCGCGGACCTCGGCGGCGGCCTCGTCGAGCTCCTTCTGCCGCTGCAGGATCTGCCGGCGGACCTCGCTGATGGCTTCGCCCTCGGTGCAGGCGTGGGCCCCGCGCAGCACCGCGACGTAGTTGGTCGGTTCCGCGTTCGCCGACTCCTTGGCCAGGGAGCGGATGTCGTTGCACCAGGCCGTGAGGTCGTTGGAGGCGGCGCAGAGCTCCTTCCACGCCTCGCTGCACACCAGCGGTTCGGGAACCTCGGTGCCGCAGGCGGATTCGAGGACGTCGAACTTGAACATGCCGTTGGTCTCCCGGCGCAGCACCGGGTACTCCTCCGGCGTGGGCAGGGTCCCCGCCGTGCGGTGGGCGACGACGCGGTACCGCCACCGCACCGACATGCCCGCCGTCGTGCGCGGCCACAGGTCGGCCATCGCCGACATCAGCGGGCTGCCGACCAGCACCGGTCGCCCCAGCATGAGAGCGGTGATCGCCGCGTAGACCTCGCGCACCGAATCCGCCGAGCGGTCGGCGTCGTCGTCCTGCTCGTCGTCGAGGTGGAACAGCACCGTGATCCACTGCGCGTAGAGCTCGACGGCCTCCGCCGGGTCGTCCGGCAGCACCATCGCCGTGACCTCGTGGAACCCGGCCCCGCGCAGCCGCCGCTCATCGGCGTCGGTGGTGATCAGACCGACGCGTGCCGCCCACCGGCACAGCCGATCGCCGATGTCGGCGACCTCCGGGTAGATGCGGTCGCGAACGGGGAGTCCGAAGTCGCTCACCGGCTCACCTCGCCCGACCGCCACAGCGCGCGCATCGCGAAAGCCGTCGTCAGGTAGCGCGATCCGAAGTAGACCTGGAACCGGCCCATCCGGTAGCAGGCGCCGGCGGCCCACGAACCGTCGGAGTCCTGCGCCTCGGCGAGCGAGAGCCGTCGCTCGTCCTGGCCCTCGTGCTCCCCGAGGTTGTCGGCGGCGAGCACGTGCGCGATGTCGAGCGAGGTCTCGCCGGTGGGAAGCTCGGCGAGGGCGCTGCGGGCGGGACCGGTCAGGGAGCTCACCGACACCGAGGTCGAACGGCTGGCCCTGCTCGTGGACAAGTCCGGTGGCCGGCAGTGGAGCCGGTCGGAGGCCGAAAGGCTGATGTCCGAATCGCTTTCGGCCGCCCGCCGAGCCGAGTACCGCCCGGGGGCGGCGGAGCGGATCGAGGAGGTGGCCCACCTCGTGGTCAACCGGGAGTTCTGAACTCCCCACCCCGGCGGGGAGAACCCCGCCACCGAGACGTGCCGGTCGCCGGGAACCGGCTCCTCCCGCGCCGATGGACCCGATGAGCTCAGCGCTGCAGTCGGGGGTGGGCGCCGACGGTCATCAGGGCGATGTCGACGTAGCGGGCCGCGATCTCCTCGGGGCTCAGCGGGCCGTCGGCGTGGTACCAGCGGGCGACCGACTGGCACATGCCCAGCAACGCCCGTGAGGTCTCCACCGGTTCGGCGATGGTGAAGGTGCCCTCGCGACTGCCGGTTTCGATGACCTCGGTGAGGACGGTCTCCACGGTCTTGCGGCGGGCGCTGTAGCGGCGCCGGTTGCTCGGCGAGAGGTACCGGGTCTCGCTGTCGAGCGCGGCCAGCCGGAACCGGTAGGTCATGTGCAGCACGATGGCTTCGATGACGTTCACGAACTGCTCGCGCGGCGACCCCGGGGCCTCGCGCGCGGCGGCGCGCACGCGCCAGGCCACGTCGCTGGTGCCCAGTTCGAGGAGGGCGACGAGCAGTCCCTCCTTGTTCTCGTGGTGGTAGTACAGCGCGGGAACGGTCATGCCGACCCGGCGAGCGATCTGGCGCACGGTCGCGCCGTGGAACCCGCTCTCGCGGAACTCGTCGACCGCGGCGTCGAGGATGGGCGTCAGTTCGAGCGGCCCGAAATCCCGCCACCCGGACGCGGCGTCCGGCTTCGCCGCACTCGCCTGAGCCATCACGTCTCTCCCTCTCCCGCCTGCGGGTGACCTTACCGGCCGGTGACCGGCGCCGGCCGGTTCGGTCGAACCTCAGCGGGGTGCCATGCGGATGGCCCCGTCCAGCCGGATGGTCTCCCCGTTGAGCATGGGGTTCTCGACGATGTGGCGCACCAGAGATCCGTACTCGCTCGGCTCGCCGAGCCGCGACGGGTGCGGGACCTGCGCGCCGAGCGAAGCGACCGCCTCCTCGGGCAGCGCTGAGAACAGCGGGGTGTGGAACAGGCCCGGGGCGATGGTCGTCACCCGGATCTTCAGGCTCGCCAGGTCCCGCGCGATGGGCAGCGTCATGCCGACGATGCCGCCCTTGGACGCGGAGTAGGCGGCTTGGCCGACCTGCCCGTCGAACGCGGCGACCGAGGCGGTGTTGACGATGACGCCCCGCTCCTCGCCGACCGGCTCGGTCCGGGACATGCGCTCGGCGGCGAGCCGGAGCACGTTGAAGGTGCCGATGAGGTTGACGTTGATGACCTTGGTGAAGTCGGCGAGCGGGAAGGCGCCCTTCTTGCCCACGGTCTTGGCGGCGTTGCCGATGCCCGCGCAGTTCACCGCGATCCGCAACGCCCCCAGGCCGTCGGCGGCATCGAGCGCCGCGGTGACCTGCTCCTCGTCGGTGACGTCGGCCGCGGCGAACACGACGCCGCCGCCCAGCTCCGCGGCCACGGCCTCGCCCTGGGAGGACGGCAGGTCGACGATGACGACCTTCGCGCCCTGACCGCGCAGCTCCTCCACCGTGGCCAGGCCCAGCCCGGACGCACCTCCGGTCACGAGCGCGACAGCACCTTCGATGTCCACTTTCCGACTCCTCACATGTCGACCGAGAACCGGAGGGCAGCATACTGAGCGAGCGCTAAGTAACCAAGCGTTCGTCGTATTGACACCCCGCGCACCCTTAGCGACCGTTAAGTGGACTTTCCGAGGAGGAGCGCCATGGACGCCGTCATCGTCGACGCGATCAGAACCCCGTCAGGCAAGGGCAAACCCGGAGGGCAGCTCTCGGGCATCCACCCCGCCGAACTGCTCACCCGCGCGCTGCGCGGACTCGTCGAGCGAACCGGCATCGACCCCGGCGAGGTCGACGACGTCATCGGCGGCTGCGTCGGCCAGGCCGGCGAGCAGGCGCTCAACATCACCCGCAACGCCGTGCTGGGAGCCGGTTTCCCGGAATCGGTGCCCGCCACGACCATCGACAGGCAGTGCGGTTCGAGCCAGCAGGCCGCGCACTTCGCCGCCCAGGGCGTCCTCGCCGGCACCTACGACGTGGTGATCGCGTGCGGTGTGGAGTCGATGAGCCGGGTGCCGATGGGCACTTCCCCGATGGGCACCGACCCCAGGGGTCCGTCGATGACCGCGCGCTACCCCGAAGGCCTGGTGAACCAAGGCGTCTCGGCGGAGTTGATCGCGGCGCGGTGGAAGTTCGGCCGCGAGGAGCTCGACGAGTTCTCCGCCCGCTCCCACGCCCGCGCCGCGCAGACCGCCGCCTCCGGCGCGTTCGAGCACGAGATCCTGCCCGTGGCGGTGACCGGCGAGGACGGCACCGAGCGCGTCGTGAGCACCGACGAGACCGTGCGCGCGTCGACCACCGCCGACGGGCTCGCGGGCCTGCGCCCCTCCTTCGCGAACGAGGAGCTGGCGAAGCGCTTCCCGGAGATCGACTGGCGGATCACGCCGGGCAACTCCTCGCCGCTGACCGACGGCGCGTCGGCGGTGCTCATCATGAGCGAGGCCAAGGCCGCGGCGCTCGGCGTGCAGCCGAAGGCCCGGTTCCACAGCTTCGCCGTCACCGGCAGCGACCCGCTGCTCATGCTCACCGGCGTCGTTCCGGCCACCCGCAAGCTGCTGGACCGCGCGGGCGTGTCGATCGACGAGATCGACGCCTACGAGGTCAACGAGGCGTTCGCCCCGGTGCCGCTGCTGTGGCAGCGCGAGTTCGACGCCGACCCGGCCCGGCTCAACCCGCGCGGTGGGGCCATCGCGCTCGGCCACCCGCTCGGCGCCTCCGGCACGAGACTGCTGACCACGCTGGTCAACCAGCTGCAGGCCACCGGCGGCCGGTACGGCCTGCAGACAATGTGCGAGGGCGGCGGCATGGCCAACGCAACCCTCGTCGAACGCCTCTGAGCACCCGTGCGGTCACCCGGCCAGGGCAGTGCCGCCCAGGCCGGGTGATCAACGGCGCCGGACCAATGAGACTTGGATCACAAGGCTTCTCGCTAGGCCACAGTGGACGGTCTCTCGCCGGTCGTCTCGCGGTCGCAGCGGGCGACAGCGGTGATGCGGTCCGCGAGATCCGATGGCTCTCCTGGGTGGGCTGGGGGCCTTTTTGAACCTAGGCTTCAGACATGTCGATCGCGATCAACGAAGATCACCGGCTGCTGGCTGAGACCGCTTCCGCTCTGCTGACGCGGCGCGACGCACGTGCTGCCGGCCGCGCGCTGCTGGAATCCGATTCGGAACCCCTTCCCGCGTTCTGGCAGGAGGCGGCCGACCTGGGCTGGTTGGGGCTGCACCTGCCCGAGGAGCACGGTGGCGCCGGGTTCGGGCTCGCGGAGACCGCGATCGTCGCCGAGCAGATGGGGCGGGCGGTGGCGCCCGGACCGTTCGCACCGACCGCGATCGCCTCGGCCGTGATCGATGCGGTCGGCGACGAGGAGACCAAGCGGCGGTTCCTGCCCGGCCTGGCCGACGGTTCGGTGCCCGCCGGTATCGCGCTCGACGCCCGGCTGGAGGTCTCCGGCGGAACCGCGTCGGGATCGGCCCCGGCGGTGCTGGGAGGCGGCCTGGCGCGGCTGGTGGTGCTGCCGGCCGGTGACGACGTCGTGGTCGTCGAGGTCGGCGACGCCGTGACCGCGGAGGTTCCGGCCAACCTGGACCCGTCCCGCCGCTCGGCTCGCGTGTCCCTGGACGGCGCCCCGGCAGCGGTCCTGGTCGGGGGCCGGCGAGCGCTGGTCGATCTGGCGCGCGTGATCCTGTCCGCCGAGGCCGTCGGCGTCGCCCGCGAGTGCACCGAGCTCGCCGCCGCCTACGCGCAGGAGCGCGAGCAGTTCGGGCGCGTGATCGGCACGTTCCAGGCGGTCAAGCACCACTGCGCGAACATGGCCGTGGCCACCGAGCTGGCCACCAGCGCCGTCTGGGACGCCGCCCGCGCGGCCGCGACAGGCGGTGACCAGCTCACCTTCGCCGCCGCGGCCGCCGCCGCGCTCGCCGCACCCGCGGCGGACCTGTGCGCCAACCTCACCACCCAGGTGCACGGCGGCATCGCCATCACCTGGGAACACGACGCGCACCTCTACGTGCGACGCGCGACGACGCTGCTCGCGACCCTGTCGGCCGACAACGCCGCCGGCGAGGTCACCGCGCTCACCCGCCAGGGCGTCACCCGGGCCCGGACCGTCGAGCTGCCGCCCGAGGCCGAGGACCTGCGCGCGGAAGTCCGCGCCATCGCCGAAGAACTGGCCGCGCTGCCCGAAGAGCGGCAGAAGGAACGGCTGATCGAGACCGGCTACGTGATGCCGCACTGGCCCGAGCCCCACGGCCGGGCTGCCGGCGCCGTCGAACAGCTCGTGGTGGAGCAGGAGTTCGCGGCGGCCGGGGTCAAGCGGCCCCACTACGGGATCACCGGCTGGGTCGTCCTCACGCTCATCCAGCACGGCACCGAGCAGCAGGTGAGCCGGTGGGTCGGCCCCGCGCTGCGCCAGGACGTCATCTGGTGCCAGCTGTTCAGCGAACCGGCCGCTGGATCCGACGCCGCCGGGATCACGACCCGCGCGACGCGCGTCGACGGCGGGTGGCTCGTCAACGGCCAGAAGGTCTGGACGAGCGGAGCGCACAAGGCGGGCAAGGGCTTCGCGACCGTGCGCACCGATCCCGAGGTGCCCAAGCACCAGGGCATCACGATGATGGTCATCGACATGCGGGCCGAGGGCGTGGACGTGCGGCCGATCAAGATGCCCTCCGGCGCCTCGGAGTTCAACGAGGTCTTCTTCCAGGACGTCTTCGTCCCCGACGAGGACGTCGTCGGTCCGGTCAACGGCGGGTGGACCGTCGCGCGGGCCACGCTCGGCAACGAGAGCGTCAGCATCGGCGGCGGTCAGGGCACCATGTCCACCCCGGCCTCGGCGATGCTCCCGCACCTCGACGCGCACCCCGACCGGCTCACCGGCGGCGCCGTCCGCGTCGGCCGGTACGCCGCCGAGCACCACGCGATGGAGATGCTCAACGTGCGTTCGGCGCACCGCGCCGTCGCCGGAGGCGAACCGGGACCCGAGGGAGCCATCACCAAGCTCGTGCTCTCCGAGCTGGGCCACGAGGCCGCGGCCATCATGAACGCCCTCAGCGGGCCCGAGGCGGTCTACCTGGACGGGCCCGGCGCGTTCAGCGGTGCGCTGGCGCTGCTGCACCGCGGGCTGTCCATCGCGGGCGGCACCAGCGAGATCAAGCGCAACCAGATCGGTGAGCGCATCCTCGGCCTGCCCCGCGATCCGCTGATCAAGTGACCATCCGCTGCCCCGGCGGAAACCCGACCGGGCGCAGCGGATTTCCAGGAACTCGGCCGCATCGGCCTGGTAGTCGGGCGTCGACGTGGAGACGCTCCAGCACGAGAAGAGGATTCGCATGGCCAACCAACGGGCGCAGGTCCAGATGACACCCGAGGAGATCTCGGCGTTCATGGCCACCCGCCGCACCGCGACGCTGGCGACGCTGGGCGCCGACGGGCACCCGCACGCCGTGGCGATGTGGTTCGCGCTCATCGACGGCGTGATCTGGTTCGAGACCAAGGCCAAGGCCCAGAAAGCGGTCAACATCGGCCGCGACCCGCGCGTCACCGTCCTGATCGAGGACGGCCTGACCTACGACGTGCTGCGCGGCGTCTCCCTGGAGGGACGCGCGGAGATCGTCGAGGACCGCGACGCTCTGTGGGCCGTCGGCGTGAGCATGTGGGAGCGCTACCACGGCCCCTACAGCGACGAGGTGAAACCGTTCGTCGAGCAGATGCTGCACAAGCGCGTCGCCGTGCGCATCGACGTCCACCGCACCCGCTCGTGGGACCACCGCAAGCTCGGTCTGGGCCCCGTGCCCCTCGGCGGTACCACCGCCGCGCACTACCCGGAATCGGCCGACCGGTAGGGAAATCGCCAGGTCAAGGACGGGGGTAGCGGGTCAGGCAGAAGGTCTCGAGGCGTTCGGCCAAGGTGCTCAACGACGCGGCCGCGTGGTGCCCGGGGTCCCACGCCGCGTGGAGGGTGATGCTGAGGTCGTCCTCTCCGGGTCGGGTGATGCGCAGGCCGTGGAGGTCGAAGCGCGGGTCGTCCGAGACGACCGCGATGCCGCGGCCCGCTGCCGCGAGCGCCTGGGCGACCTGCGCGTTGCCGCATTCGACGGGGTCCGCCAGCGCCTGTCCGCCCTCGGCCAGTGCCTGGTCGAGCAGCTGGCGCGGCCGGAAGGTCGGATCGAGCACGACCAGCGGTTGAGCGGCGAGCTCGCGGAGGTCGACGGTGTCGCGGTCGGCCCACGGGTGCTCCTGCGGCACGTAGGCCCACAGCGGCAGGACCGCCAGCGTGCGCGTGCTCCAGAGGGCCGGTGGTTGCTGGGCGACGATCGCGAGGTCCGCTCCCCGGCGCAAGCGGTCGAGGGCGTCCGGACCGCTCGACTCCTGCACGGTCGGCAGCGGGTCCTGCGGCCCGAAGGTGGCCAGGAACGGGGCGACCACGTCGGTCAGCGTGGTGGGGCTGGCCGCGATCGTCAGGTGCACGAGCCGTCCCGCCGCCAGCGACTCGGCGGCCGCGGTGGCAGCATCGGCGCGGTGCAGCACGTCGCGCACCACGGGCAGGAACCCGCGGCCGGCCGCGCTGAGCTCCAGCCTGCCCTCGCGGCGGTCGAACAGCGTCACCCGCAGCTCGCGTTCGAGCAGGCGGATCTGCCGGGACAACGCCGGTTGGGTCACGTGCACCCGCTTGGCGGCCTCGCTCACGGTTCCGGCTTCGGCGACGGCGACGAAATACCTCATGCTGCGCAGCTCCACACCTGCGAGTATGCCTGCACGTACTAGTCGGCGTGCGAAACAGGCATTCGACGGCATGGGCTCGCGTGCCGAGGATGGGGTCCATGACCGCCATTCCCGACACGGGTCTCCACCAGAACCGCCACCTCGTGACCGAGATCCCCGGTCCCCGCTCGCGCGCGCTCATGGCGCGCAAGGAAGCCGCCATCGCCCGCGGCGTCGGCACCACGATGCCGGTGTTCGCCGCGCGCGCCGCCGGCGGTGTCGTCGAGGACGTCGACGGCAACGTGCTCATCGACCTCGGCTCCGGCATCGCCGTCACGACCGTCGGGGCGAGCGCGCCCCGCGTGATCGAGGCCGTCGAGCAGCAGGTGCGCGAGTTCACCCACACCTGCTTCATGGTGACCCCCTACGAGGGCTACGTCGCCGTGGCCGAGCGGCTCAACCGGCTGGCTCCCGGGACGCACGAGAAGCGCTCGGTGCTGTTCAACTCCGGCGCCGAGGCCGTCGAGAACGCCGTGAAGATCGCCCGCGCCGCCACCGGGAGGTCGGCGGTCGCGGCCTTCGACCACGCCTACCACGGCCGCACGAACCTGACGATGGCGCTGACCGCGAAGGCGATGCCCTACAAGCACGGCTTCGGCCCGTTCGCCCCCGAGGTCTACCGCGCGCCGCTGTCCTACCCCTTCCGCGACGGCCCGGACGTCGACGGCCCGGAGGCCGCCCGCCGCGCCATCGAGGTCATCGACAAGCAGGTCGGTTCGGACAACCTCGCGGCGCTGGTCATCGAGCCGATCCAAGGCGAGGGCGGGTTCATCGTGCCCGCGCCCGGTTTCCTGCCCGCGCTGCAGCAGTGGTGCCGAAGCCGCGGCGTGGTGCTCATCGCCGACGAGGTCCAGACCGGGTTCGCCCGCACCGGTGCGATGTTCGCCAGCGAGCACGAGGACGTGGTGCCGGACCTGCTGGTCAGCGCCAAGGGCATCGCCGACGGCCTGCCGCTGGCGGCGGTCACCGGGCGCGCCGAGATCATGGACGCCGCGCACGCGGGAGGACTCGGCGGCACCTACGGCGGCAACCCGCTTGCCTGCGCGGCGGCGCTGGCCACGATCGACACGATCACCGAGGACGGGCTGATCCAGCGCGCCCGCGACATCGAAGCGCTCGCGCTCCCCCGGCTCTCGCGCATGCGTGACGCCGATCCGCGCATCGGCGACGTGCGCGGACGGGGCGCGATGCTGGCCGTGGAGCTCGTCGATCCGACGAGCTCGGCACCCGACCCCGGGCTGGCCCGCGCGGTCGCGGCCGCCGCGCACGCCCAGGGCGTGATCGTCCTGGTGTGCGGAACCCACGGCAACGTCCTGCGCTTCCTGCCGCCGCTGACGATCAGCGACGAACTGCTCCACGAGGCGTTCGACGTGCTCTCCGCCGCGTTCGCCGACCTCTGATCCTGAAAGGACGATCCCGTGCTCTCCCCCGACACCCTCGACACCGGCCGCGCGCTCCACATCGCGGGGCGGTGGCAGGCCGGTCGCGCGGGCCGGTTCGACGTCGTCGACCCCGCCACCACCGAGGTCCTGGCCACCGTCGCCAGCGGTTCGACCGACGACGCCACCGCCGCCGTCGACGCCGCCTCCGCCGCGTCCGCCTCCTGGGCGGCGACGCCTCCCCGGCAGCGCTCCGACGTGCTGCGCCGCACCTACGAGCTCATGCACCGCGACCACGAGGCCCTCACCCGGCTGATCACCGCGGAGAACGGCAAGTCCCTGGCCGACGCGCGGGCCGAGGTCACCTACGCCGCCGAGTTCTTCCGCTGGTTCGCCGAGGAAGCCGTGCGCGCGGAAGGCCGCTACTCGACCGCGCCCGCCGGAGGCGCCCGCACCCTGGTGACCTACCGGCCGGTGGGCGTGGCCGCGCTGGTCACGCCGTGGAACTTCCCCGCCGCCATGGCGACCCGCAAGATCGGGCCCGCGCTGGCCGCCGGGTGCGCCGTGGTGCTCAAGCCCGCTGCGGAGACGCCGCTGACCGCGCTGGCGATCACCCGGCTGCTGGCCGAAGCCGGTGTTCCGGACGGGGTCGTCAACCTCGTCCCGACCGATGACGCCGCCGCGGTCGTCGGCACGTGGCTGGCGGACTCCCGGGTCCGCAAGCTGTCGTTCACCGGCTCGACGCGGGTCGGCCGGTTGCTGCTGCACCAGGCCGCCGATCGGGTCGTCAACACCTCGATGGAGCTCGGCGGGAACGCACCGTTCGTCGTCACCGCCGACGCCGACCTCGACGCGGCCGTGGAAGCCGCGATGGTCGCGAAGTTCCGGGGCGGTGGGCAGGCCTGCGTGTCCGCCAACCGCTTCCACGTGCACGCCGACGTCGCCGAGGAGTTCACCGCGCGGCTCGGCAAGGAGGTCGAGGCGCTGCGCGTCGGTCCCGCCGACGACCCGGGCAACCAGATCGGCCCGCTGATCAGCGCCCAGGCCGTCGCCGACATCACCGCGCTCGTCGACGACGCGGTCGCGCGCGGTGCTCGCGTCGCCGCTCGCTCCGAGGTCCCGGACGGGCCGGGGTTCTTCCTGGCCCCGACCGTGCTCACCGACGTTCCCGCCGACGCGCGGGTCGTGCGCGAGGAGATCTTCGGGCCCGTCGCGCCCGTCGTCACCTGGCGCGAGGAGGACGAGCTGCTGCGCGCCGTCAACGACACCGAAATGGGTTTGGCCGCCTACGTCTTCGCCGGTGAGCTCCAGCGCGCCGTCGACCTGGCCGAGCACATCGACGCGGGGATGGTGGGCATCAACCGGGGCGTCGTCTCCGACCCCTCCGCCCCGTTCGGCGGCACCAAGCAGAGCGGACTGGGCCGGGAGGGGAGCCACGAAGGCCTCCACGAGTTCACCGAGACCCAGTACCTCAGCCTCGCCTGGTGAAGCCCGACTCCCGCTGAGCCCCGGCCGGATCTCCGCGGCGATCCGGCCGGGGCCGGCTCGGGCGGTTCGGGGTATAACCGGCGGATCGGGTGCTCGTGGTGGGACACCGGGCCGGTCGGTCGGAGTTGCGGAGGTTGCCGGTTGCGAGTCGACGATCTGCTGGGAACCCCCGAACTCGCGCTGGAGGTGCGGGTGCGCGGCCAGCTGGACCGGCCCATCCGCTGGGTCCACACGATCGAGGTGCGCGCCCCGGGGAGGTTCCTGCGCGGTGGCGAGGTCGTGCTCACCGCCGGCGTGTGGCGTGCGGCCGGGATCACCGCCGAGGCGTTCATCGACGACCTCGTCGAGGCCGACGTCGCCGCGGTCGGGTTCGGGATCGTGCCGCCGGAGTCCGCGGTGCCCGAGGACTTCATCGACGCCGCCCGACAACGCGGTCTGACCTGCTTCGTCGTCCCGGTCGACGTCGCGTTCCTGCAGATCGTCGAGGCGTTCGTCAACACCAAGCGGGCCGAGTGGGAGCGCCCGCTGCGACGCCACCTCGGCCAACACGACGCGATCGTCGCCGCGCTGCGCGTCCGGCGCGGCGTCGAGACGGTGCTGCGCACCCTGGCCGGTCAGCTCGGGCAGCCGGTGGCGGTGCGCGGAGGTGGCGGGCTGATCGAGGGCGAAGAGCCGCACCCGAGCCATCCGCTGCCCCTCGTCGGCGAGGGACTGGCCGACGCCGAGCTCCTGCTGCCGCGACCGATGGACGAGCTCGACGTCGAGCAGCACGCGGCCGTGGTGCAGGCGATGCCGTTCATCGCCATGGAGATCGAGCGCGTGCGGGCGGTGCGCGCCACCGAGGTCCGGTACTGCTGGGAGCTGTTCGAGTGGGTCCACAGCGCCACCGTCGACACCGCCGCCGTGCGCACCCGGCTGCACTCGCTGGGGCTGCCGCCGGACGGGCCGCTCGCGGCGGTCGTGCTGCGCAGCCGGGATCCGGCCGCGCACTCGGTGCGGTTGGGCGAGCTGCTGGCCACCGACGGCATCGCGGTGCAGCGGGGCCGCGAGGTGGCCGCCTTCGCGCACGTGCGCGGCACCGAGACCGAGCTCGCCCGCCGCGTCCACGACGCGTTCGCCGAGGCCGGCGAGGTGGTCCACGTCGGTGTCGGCAAGCCCGGCGGAGCCGGTGAGCTGCGGGTGAGCCTGCTGCAAGCCGCCCACGCCGCCGAAGCGACCTCCTCGCGAGCCGACGGCGGCTGGATGACGCACGACCAGCTGAGCAGTCCGGCGCTGCTGCTGTCGGTGCAGGACCCGGAACTGCTCACCGCCACGGCGAAGGCGCTGCTCGGCCCGGTGCTCGACCACGACGAGAGCCGCGGCGGAGACCTGCTGCCCTCGCTGGCGGTGTTCCTCGACGCCGGGGGCCGCTGGCAGGAGGCCGCGCAGCGACTGCACGTGCACATCAACACGCTCCGGCACCGGATGAGCCGGGTCGAGGAGCTGACCGGTCGCAGCCTGTCGCGCACCTCGGACCGCGTGGACCTCTACCTGGCCCTGCGCGGCCTGCACCAGGGCTGACCCGCGGATCGCACACCGGCGTTGTGCGATCGTCCAACGACACCTCTCGACTTCGGAGGATCGGTCCCTATCCGATCCCGGGTGAGGTCGACCACTCTGTGCGGGAGCCACGGCCAACGACGGCCGATGGGAGCCCTCACAGGAGGTCATGCGCTGATGCATCCGGAGACGCGGCGCGACTCGGGTATCGAGAAGCACGGGGTCGACACCATCCCGGAATCCGACCGCACCGGCCGACCGCGCGACGTCGCGGGAATCCTGCTCGGTTCCAACATGTGTCTCGGCGTGGTCATCTTCGGCTGGTTGCCCGCGTCATTCGGGCTGGAGTTCTGGCCGGCGATCGCCTCGATGGTCGCCGGAACGCTGCTGGGGACCGTGCTGGTCGCCCCGCTGGCCCTGGTGTCGTTCCGCACCGCCACCAACCTCTCGACCAGCAGCGGCGGCACGTTCGGCGTCCGGGGCCGGCTCATCGGCTCGATGATCGGGCTGCTGCTGTCGCTGGGTTACGCGGCCCTGACGGTGTGGACGGGTGGAGCGGCGATCGTCGGCCCGCTGCACCGGCTGTTCGGCCTCCCCGACGGGGGCGCCAGCTTCTCCGCCGCCTACGCGGTGCTGGCGGTGCTGTCGGTGCTCATCGCGATCTTCGGGTACCGGTTGCTCACGCGGATGAGCAAGTGGGTGGCGGCCGGGACGATGGCGCTCATGGCGCTGGGCATCGTCGCCTACGCCGGGAAGTTCAGCACGGCGCCGGTCACCGACGCCGGGTACGCGATGGGCGATTTCTGGACCACGTGGGCGCTCTCGGCTGTCGCGGCGGGGCTCAGCGGTCCGATGGCCTTCATCACGCTGCTCGGCGACTACAGCCGCTACGTCTCGCCCCGGCGCTACTCGGGCCCGTCGGTGTTCGTCGCCTCGGCGGTGGGCATGGTCCTGGGTCTGCTGGTGCCGCAGCTGTTCGGCACGTTCACCGCGTTCGCCTCCGGCGCCGCCGACGACTACGTCGGACCGCTGGTGGCGGCGGCACCGGTGTGGTTCCTGATCCCGCTGCTGCTCAACGGCGTGTTCGGCACGATCGGCAACGCCGGCGCCTTGATCTACAGCATGGGCCTGGACCTCGACGCGATCCTGCCGCCGCTGTCGCGGGTCCAGGCCACGATCCTGACCTCGGTGGCCTCGACGGCCCTGGTGTTCCTCGGCTACTTCGTGTGGGACGCCGAGGACGCGGTCACCGCCTTCGTGCTGCTGCTGACCGCCATCGGCGCTCCGTGGGCGGTGATCACGCTGATCGGCTTCCACCGCTGCCGAGGCCGCTACGACCCGGACGGGCTGCAGGTCTACAACCGGCGTTCCCGGGGCGGGCTCTACTGGTTCACGGCCGGCTGGAACCTGCGAGCCGTGGCGGCGTGGGCCATCGGCTCGACGATCGGCCTGCTGTCGGTCGACACCGCCCTGTTCCGCGGGCCGCTGATCGAGTGGACGTTCGGCCTCGACCTGAGCTTCGCGCTCGCCGCGGTGACCACCGCCGCGGCCTACCTGCTGCTGACGATCGGTTCCCCGCAACCGGTTCCGGACGCGGCGACACCAGCAGTCCCGGCCCAGGCCGCATCCGCCTGAGGCACCTGAAAGATGAGGAAGCAAGAGATGGACCACTACGACGTCATCGTCGTCGGCGCCGGGTTCTCCGGGCTCACCGCCGCCCGCGATCTGCGGGAAGCCGGCAAGAGCGTGCTGATCCTGGAGGCCCGGGACCGGATCGGCGGATCGACCTGGTACCGGCCGGACGCGCTCGGCGGGTTCGGGCTGGAGATGGGCGGCACCTGGATCGTCCCGCAGCAGACCCACGTCTGGAGCGAGGTGCAGCGCTACGGCATCCCGGTCGTCGACAGCGACCTCCCCGGCCGCATGACCTGGTCCGACCACGGTCGGGTGCTCGACTCGCTGCTGCCGGTACCGCCCGAGCAGTACGGCGCGCTGGAGGACGCGCTGCGCGCTCTCGTCGAAGCCGGTTCCCGGCTCGACCCGCAACGCCCGCTGTCCGAGCAGGGCCTCGCCGACCTGGACGTGCCGATCCGGCAATGGGCCGACGACGCCGGCTTGACCGGCAACGCCCGGGAACTGCTCATCTCGTGGTTCTGCGGTTGCGCCAACGCCAGCGAGGAAACCGGTTCTGCGCTGGCCATCCTGCGCTGGCTGTCCTCGATGGACAACTCGCTGTGGGGCATGGTGCAGGCCAGCGTCCTCGGCCACACCTTCGCCGAGGGCACGGTGTCGCTGGCCGAGGCGATCCGCGCCGACGGTGCCGCCGAGCTGCGCCTGTCCAGCCCGGTCCGCACGATCAGCGCCGACGCCGACGGCGTGACCGTCGAGCACGACGGCGGCTCCGCGCGGGCCGACCGGGTGCTGATGACCACCCCGGTCGGCGTCTGGCGCGACATCGAGTTCACCCCGCCGCTCACCACCGCCAAGAAGGCGATCAGCGAGGAGAACCACGCCGGGCAGGGCCAGAAGGTGTGGGCGCTGGCCCGCGGCGTCGATCCCGAGATCAGCGGCTTCGGCTGGGGCACCAGCTTCGACTACGTCGGCGCGATGGGCACCACCGACGACGGTGTGGTGCTGGTCTGCTTCGCCCCGGAGCACGACCGGGTCGACGCCGACGATCTCGGCGACGTGCAGCGCGCGGTGCGCGAGTTCGCGCCGGAGGCCGAGGTGATCGCATCGGAATCGCACGACTGGGTCAACGACGAGTTCAACAGGGGGACCTGGGCGACGTTCCGGGCCGGCCAGTTCGCGCGCTACGAGATCGCCGTCGGCGAGCCGGAGGGCCGGGTGCACTTCGGCGGTTCGCACACCGCGCGCCGGTGGCGGGCGTTCATCGACGGTGCGATCGAGTCCGGCAAGCGGGCCGCCGCCGAGATCGTGGCCGCTCAGTCCGAAGGAGGCCGGAAGTGACCGAACCCATCGGCCCGGTGGACGCCACCCGCGTCCCCCGCTACGGCGGAGACACGACCTTCGCCCGACTCCCCCGGCTCAACGAGGTCGGCGACGCCGACGCGCTGGTGTGGGGCGTGCCGTTCGACACCGGCGTCAGCTACCGGCCGGGCGCCCGGTTCGGCCCGAACCACGTCCGGCAGAGCTCCCGGCTGCTGCGGCCCTACAACCCGGCGCTGGACGCCGAGCCGTTCGCGGTGCGCCAGGTCGCCGACGCCGGTGACGTGGGGGTCAACCCGTTCGACATCGACGAGGCGATCAGCACCATCGAGACCGCGGCCCGGGACCTGTCGGGCACGCGGCGAACCCTGCTCACCGTGGGCGGCGACCACACCATCGCCCTGCCGCTGCTGCGCGTGCAGCACGAGCGGCACGGACCGGTCGCGGTGCTGCACTTCGACGCGCACCTGGACACCTGGGACACCTACTTCGGCGCTCCGCACACGCACGGCACGCCGTTCCGCAGGGCCTCCGAGGAAGGGCTCATCGACTTCGACCACTCGATGCACGTGGGCATCCGGGGGCCGCTGTACTCGCGGCTGGACCTCGACGAGAGCGAGCGGATGGGATTCGCGGCGGTGCACTGCCGCGACTTCGCCAGGACTCCGCTGGACACGATCATCGACCGGATCCGAACCCGGCTGGGCACGCGTCCGGTGTACGTCTCGATCGACATCGACGTGCTCGACCCCGGTTTCGCGCCGGGCACCGGCACTCCCGAGGCCGGCGGGCTGTCCAGCCGCGAACTGCTGGAGCTCGTGCGCGGTCTCGACGGGCTCAACCTCGTCGGCGCCGACCTCGTGGAGGTGGCGCCCGCCTACGACCACGCCGAGATCACCGGGATCGCGGCGGCTCACGTCGCCTACGAACTCCTCAGCGTGCTGCCCAACGGAGGTGCCTGATGCGCGCGGTTCACAACGTCATCGACGGCAAGCCGGTCCCGGCCGAAGGCGGGCTGACCACCGACCTGATCGCCCCGGCGACCGGCGAGGTCTTCGGCACCGCCCCGCTGTCCTCGGAATCCGACGTCGACGCCGCCTACCGGTCCGCGTCGCGGGCGTTCCAGGACTGGAAGCTCACCACTCCGGCCGAGCGGCAGCGGCTGCTGCTGCGGTTGGCCGACGAGCTGGAGCGGCGGTCCGAGGAGTTCGTCACCGCCGAGACCGAGAACACCGGAAAACCCGTGGAGGCCACCCGGACCGAGGAGGTCGCGGCCTCGGTCGACCAGATCCGCTTCTTCGCCGGCGCGGCACGCGTCCTGGACGGATCAGCGGCGGCGGAGTACTCGCCCGGGCGCACCTCGTACGTGCGGCGCGAACCGGTCGGCGTCGTCGGCCAGGTCGCCCCCTGGAACTACCCGCTGATGATGGCCGTGTGGAAGGTGGCGCCCGCCCTGGCGGCCGGAAACACCGTGGTGCTCAAGCCCGCGGACACCACACCGGTCACCGCCGCGCTGCTCGGTGAGCTGGCCGCCGAGACCCTGCCTCCGGGCGTGCTCAACGTGGTCTGCGGCGACCGCGACACCGGCCGCGCGGTGGTGGCCCACCCGGTGTCGGCGATGGTGTCGATCACCGGATCGACGCGAGCGGGCCAGCAGGTGGCACGCGCCGCCGCCCAGGACGTCAAGCGGGTTCACCTGGAGCTCGGCGGCAAGGCTCCCGCGCTGGTCTTCGCCGATGCCGACCTCGCCGCCGCGGCCGAGGGCATCGCCGATGCCGCGTTCTTCAACGCGGGCCAGGACTGCACCGCCGCGACCCGCGTGCTCGTCGAGGAATCGGTGGCCGAGGAGTTCACCGCCGAGCTCGTCGAGCGGGCGGCCGCGCGGCGCTGCGGACCTCCGTCCGATGTGGACGCGATGTTCGGTCCGCTGAACAGCGCCGCGCAGCTGGACCGGGTGCGGGCCATCGTGGACGGGCTGCCCGACCACGCCCAGGTGCTCACCGGAGGCCACCCGGTCGGCGACACCGGGTTCTTCTTCGCGCCCACCGTGATCGGCGGCGTGCGCCAGCACGACGAGGTCGTGCAGGAGGAGATCTTCGGGCCGGTGCTGACCGTGCAGACCTTCCAGGACGAGCGGCAGGCGCTGAGCCTGGCCAACGACGTCGACTACGCGCTGGCCTCCAGCGTGTGGACGACCGATCACGGCCGAGCCCAGCGCCTCACGGCCGGACTGGACTTCGGGTGCGTATGGGTCAACACGCACATGGTCCTGGTCGCCGAGATGCCGCACGGCGGTTTCAAGCACTCCGGCTACGGCAAGGACCTCTCCAAGTACGGCCTCGACGACTACACCCGGATCAAGCACGTCATGCACGAGTTCGCCTGAGGCGCTACTCCGCTCGGGTCGGGCCGGGGTCGAGGAGTTGGGCGAGGTGCAGGCCGGGCCTGCTCGGGGCGAGCTGGTCGACCTGCCGGGCGCACGAGAAGCCGTCGGTGAGCACGGCGACGTCGCCGCCCGTGCTGCGGAGCGCCGGTGCGAGGGCGTTCTCGGCGACGAGCATGCTCACGTCGTAGTGCTCGGCTTCGAAGCCGAAGTTGCCCGCCACGCCGCAACATCCGGTCGCGTCGACGACCTCGCCGACCCCGGCCGCCTCGAGAGCTCTCCGCTGCGCCGCGGCGCCGAACACCGAGTGCTCGTGGCAGTGCGTCTGGAGCACGGCCCGCTGCGGCGCGGGCCGTGCCGGCGACGGCACCCACCCTCCCGACACCCGGTCGGCGACGTGGGCGGCGAAGCTGCGCACGCGCGAGGCGACCCGCCTCGCCTGCTCGGTGTGGACGAGTTCGGGCAGGTCCTTGCGCAGCGCGGCGGCGCAGCTCGGTTCGACGACGACGATCGGCCGGTCCGTGCCGTCGTCGAGCGCGGCGGCCGTCTTGGCCAGCAGGCGCTTGGCGGTGCCGAGCTGGCCGGTGGAGATCCAGGTCAGACCGCAGCAGGCGTCCGCCGAGCACGCGACGGTCTCACCGGCGTCGCCGAGGACGCGCGCGGCGGCACCGGCGACCTCGGGCCGGAACCCCCGGGTGAAGGTGTCGACGAACAGCACCGCCGATCCCCGCGCTCCGGCGTCGGTGATCTCGCGGCGCCATTCCCCCGCGCGGGCGAACCTGGGCAGTGCGCGCTTGGTCGTGAGTCCGCCCGCTGCCGCCGCGGCCTTGGCCAGCGGCGTCGCCAGGACGGCGTTGACCAAGCCCGAGACGCGCCCGGTCAGCTTCAGCCAGCGCGGGAGCCAGCCCAGCGAGTAGTGGGATCGCGGCCTGCGGCGGCCTCGGTAGTAGTGGTCGAAGAACTCCGACTTGTAGGTGGCCATGTCGACGCCCGCAGGGCAGTCGGTCGCGCACGCCTTGCACGACAGGCACAGGTCCAGCACCTCCCGGGCCTCCTCCGACCGCCAGCCCTCCTCCACCGTGCGGGCGCCCCGGACGACTTCCTGCAGCACGCGGGCGCGGCCGCGCGTCGAGTCCTTCTCGTCCCGCGTGGCGCGGAAGCTCGGGCACATCACGCCCCCGGTGTCCGCGCGGCACCGGCCCACGCCGATGCAGCCCTGCACGGCGTGGACCCACGGGTCCCGCCCGGCCGACGCCGGGCTCAACTCGAAGCTGGTGCGCCACTCGCGGTCCGGCACACCGGCGAGCGCCAGGTGGCCGTCCATCGGGTCGGGATCGGTCACCGAGCCGGGGTTGAGGATTCCCGCTGAATCCCACAGCTTCCGGCACTCGGCGAAGGCGGCCATCACCTCCGGCGAGTACATGATGGACAGCAGTTCGGACCGGGCGCGGCCGTCGCCGTGCTCGCCGGAGAGCGAACCACCGTGCCGGACGACGAGTTCCGCCGCCTGCCGGGTGAACTCGCGGAAGACCCGCCGGCCCTCGCCGGTGCGCAGGTCGTAGGTGATGCGGATGTGCATGCAGCCGGCGCCGAAGTGCCCGTACATCACCCCGGTGAGCTCGTGCTCGGCCAGGAGTTCGCGGAGGTCGGCGAGGTAGTCGGCGAGCCGTTCCGGGGCGACGGCGGCGTCCTCCCAACCGGGCCAGGACTCACCGCCCGACGCCAGGCGGGAGGACAGGCCCGCGCCGTCCTCGCGGACCCGCCACAGCGACGCGCGCTCGGCGGGGTCGGCGGCCTTGCGGCCCTGCACGAGCCGGCCGTTCTCACCGAGCCGGTCGAGCAGCCGGTCCGCCTGGGCGCGCACCGATTCCGGGTCGTCGCCGTCGAGGTCCACGAACAGCCACGCCCGGCCCTCGGGCAGCCCCAGCACCGAATCCGGGCCCCGGCGGTGGCGCATCGTGGCGACGATGGCCTCATCGGTGCCCTCGACCGCGGCCGGGGAGAACTCCAGGATCGTCGGGACGTCGCGGGCGGCGTCGACCACGTCCTGGTAGCCGAGGCAGACCAGCAGCGCGCTGGCCGGTTTCGGCACCAGCTTCATGCGCGCACCCACCACCACGGCCCAGGTCCCCTCGGAGCCGACGACCGCGCGAGCGACGTTGAACTTCTCCGGCAGCAGGTTCTCCAGGTGGTAGCCGGAGACCTGCCGCGGGATGCGGCCGAGTTCGAGCCGGAACGCGCTCAGGTGCTCCTGCGCGAGCCCGGCCAACGAGGCGACGAGGGCGTCCGCTCGCGCCGCGGAGGCGGAGTCGGCGGGATCGGTGGCGCGCAGCCCCGCTTCGGTCGCCGTCAGCCGCGCGCCGTCCGACGTCACGAGGTCGATCTCGGCGACGTGGTCGGACGTGCGGCCGTAGCGCACGGAGTGGTTGCCGCAGGCGTCGTTGCCGATCGCCCCGCCCACCGTGGCCCGGTTCTTCGACGAGGGATCCGGCGCGAACGTGCGACGACCACCGGTGCCGCGCTCGACCTCGCGCGTCAGCGTCGCGAGGACGACGCCGGGTTGCACGTCGACCGTCCCGGCGTCCTCGTCGATGGCGCCGACCTGGTCCATGTGCCGGGAGAATTCGAGGACCAGTCCGGGACCGACGGCGTTGCCCGCCATCGAGGTCCCGCCACCTCGGGCGATGATCGGAGTCCCGGTGGTCCGGCACGCCTCGACGGCGGCCACGACGTCGTCGGTGGTGCGCGGGAACACGACCGCCAGCGGTTCGACGCGGTAGTTGGAGGCGTCGTAGGCGTACTCGGCGCGCCGGCGTGGTGAGGCGTCCGCCGGCACACCGTCATCCGCGAGCGCCCGGAGCAACGGCGACTCCGGTTCGCTCCCGCTGCTGACATCACCTCGCTGCGGCGCCTCGGCGGCGGGCACCGAACGGCCGGCGGAATCGGTCATGCGTCGAGTCCCTTCGCGCGGACGAGAAGCGGTCGCGGGTGGCTCCCGTGCTGCACGGTACCGACTCTCCCGCACAGCACCGCAGAAGTCATCGCAGAGCGTGTCGACACCCTCCCTCCACAGTGGACGCTACCAGCACGGCGCGAGCGCACGCCCAGGACTTTCGACCCTGGCACCGCAGCGCCCCGGGCACCCGCCGCGGCGGAGGGGCTGCGCGCGGAGCCCGTCCGGATCCGGCCACGACGGCGCCGGGGTGGCCGCCCGCGCCTGGCGCGCGGATCAAGTCTCGGCCACCGCGCGTCCCGACGCCGTCACCCGGCGTGTGCGCACCGCATCCGCCGGGATCTTCGGCGGTTTCGACGCGGTGGCCGGGGGCCGCCCCGCGCACCTGGGGGCTCGTCCCGACGGGTAAACTTGCTTCCCGCTCCGGCGAGCTTGACCAGCGCGAACGTTGTCGCCGATGTTGCGAGCAACGGCAAAACCCCCAAAACCGCAGCGCACGCATCCGCCGGTGATCCCCCGCGCAGCGGCCCAACCCCGTCCCCACGCCGCCGACCCAGTCACGGAGACCTCTTCCGAAGCACGAGCGTCATGTCGGTCCCGGCGTCACGGTCTTCCCCGCGACGGCATCACGCGTGCCCACGACAGGTCGTCCCATCGTCGTTTCCCCAGCTCACGGAGTCACCGATTGTCTGAATCAACCACCGCGCCGTCCGATCAACGGCGGCCCGGGCCGGTCCTGTACGTCTCGCTCGCCCTGGCGCTGGCGATCGCCGTGTGGGGCGCCGCCGCCGGCGACTCGCTGTCGCGGGTCGGCTCCGGCGCGCTCGACGGAATCACGCGGGGCTTCGGCTGGGCGTACCTGCTGGTCTCGCTCGGGTTCCTGGCCTTCCTGGCCTTCCTCGCGTGCTCCCGCTACGGCAGCCTGCGCCTCGGCCGCGACGACGAGCGGCCCGCCTTCCGCCGCGTCACCTGGTACGCGATGATCCTCTCGGCGGTGATGGGGATCGGCCTGATCTCCTACGGCGTCACCGAGCCGATCTCCCACCTCGCCGAGCCACCGCACGGCCTGGCGCAGCCGATGACGCCGGGCTCGGCGGTCACCGCGATGCAGTTCTCGTTCTTCGACTGGGGCCTGCACGCCTGGGGCATCTTCGCCGTCGTCGGGCTCGCGATGTCCTGGTCGATGTTCCGCCGAGGTCGTCCCGGCCTGGTCAGCGCCCTGTTCCGGCCGCTGCTCGGCCGTCGCGTCGATGGAGTCGCGGGCGGCGCGATCGACGTGTTCGCGGTTCTGGCCACGCTGTTCGGCACCACCACCTCGCTCGGGCTGGGAGCCCTGCAGATCAACGGCGGGTTCACCGCCCTGTTCGGCATCCCCACCTCCCGGCCGGTGCAGTTCGCGATCATCGCGGTCATCACGCTGCTGTTCACCGCCTCGGCGCTGACCGGTGTCGCTCGCGGCATCCGGTTCCTCTCCGAGACCAGCATGGGCCTGGGGGCGCTGCTGTTCGTGTTCGTCCTGGTCGTCGGACCCACCATCTACCTGGTCGACCTCTACGTGCAGTCGATCGGCCGCTACGTCAGCGAGCTGGTGTCGACGAGCCTGATCACCCCGGCCAGCGGCGACCTCGACTTCATGCAGTCGTGGACCTACTTCATGCTCGCCTGGTGGCTGTCCTGGGCGGCCTTCGTGGGCGTGTTCCTGGCCCGGATCTCGCGGGGCCGCACGATCCGGGAGTTCGTCGTGGGCGTGCTGCTGGTGCCCAGCGTGGTGTTCTCGCTCTGGTTCACCGCCTTCGGAGGCACCGCGATCCACAGCGACCTCATCGGCAGCACCAAGATCGCGGTGGCCGCGGCCGGGGACGAGAACTCGGCGTTCTTCGCCACCCTCCAGTCGCTGCCGCTGTCGACGGTCACCTCACTGGTGACGATCGTGCTCGTGGTGCTGTTCTTCGTCTCCGGAGCCGACGCCAACACCTTCGTGCTCAGCATGCTGACCAGCCGCGGCACCGAGAACCCGCCCTCGTGGATCCTCGCCCTCTGGGGCGCGGTGACCGGCGCGGCGGCGATCGCGCTGCTCGCGGCGGGCGGTCTGGACTCGCTGCAGCAGATGGTGATCGTCAGCTCGGCACCGTTCCTGCTCATCCTCATCGGCGTCGCCGTCAGCTTCTGGAAGGACCTGAGCACGGAGTTCGTCCCGCGCCAGGTGCCCGTGCCCGCCGAACCGGAACCGGCCGAGGAACGAACGCCGCAGACGCTGCACTAGGTCCTGCTCAGGTGCGGGCTCGGCTCGCACCACCTCAGGTTCTTCAGCGGCGTCGTGGCGAGCTCGCCACGACGCCGCTGTGGTTCTCCCCGCAACGCCTCAACAACGGGTCCTTGCCGACTGATCGACGGCGACGCATGCTCGGTGCGGTACAGCAGAGCGAAGGAGACACCGCTATGACCGACAGCGTCCTGACGGAGTTCGCCGACGGGGTAGCCCTGATCACCATCAACCGCCCCGAGGCCCGCAACGCCGTCGATCGCTCGGTCGCCGACGGCATCGCCGCCGCCATCGACGAGTTCGAAGCGCGCTCGGACCTGACCATCGCCATCCTCACCGGGGCCGGTGGCACGTTCTCCGCGGGCATGGACCTCAAGGCCTTCACCCGCGGCGAGCGGCCCAACATCCCCGGACGCGGATTCGGCGGCCTCACCGAGAAGCCCCCGACCAAGCCGCTGATCGCGGCGGTCGAAGGCTGGGCGCTGGCCGGCGGCTGCGAGCTCGCTCTCAGCGCGGACCTCATCGTGGCGGCCCGCGACGCCAAGTTCGGGCTGCCCGAGGTCAAGCGCAGCCTGGTCGCCGCCGCGGGCGGGCTGCTGCGGCTGCCCAAGACGCTGCCCTACCAGCTGGCGATGCAGGTCGCGCTCACCGGTGACCCGCTCAACGCCGAGGTCGCGCACCAGCACGGCATGGTCAACGCCCTCACCGAACCGGGCCACGCCCTCGACGAGGCCCGCGCGCTGGCCGCCCGGATCGCCGAGAACGGGCCGCTCGCGGTCCGCGCCACCAAGCAGATCGTCGCCGGTGCCGTCGACTGGACCGACGCCGAAGCGTTCAGCCGCCAGTCCGAGATCGCCTCACCGGTCTTCCGCTCCGCCGACGCCCAAGAAGGCGCCCGAGCCTTCGCCGAGAAGCGCCCCCCGGTCTGGCGCGGGGCCTGACCGATCACACCCCCACGGCCGGCTGATCAGCACATCCGATCACCCGGCCGATCCGTTCCGGCCTCCTTCGGACCGTGACACCGCAAACCGAGAGCGCCGACAGGACTGCGACGTCCTCCACTTCCGATCCGGCGCGGAGTAGAAGCTGCATCCCCGGCTCCTGCCAGGCACGCTCCTGGCCAGCCGCCTCCACTCGCCTCGCATCGCCATCAGCCGTGAAAACCCCGCCGCCAAGGTAAAGCCGCGTGAGCAATCCGGAAATGCTCTGCTGACCAGCGAGAGCTCGACCCCAGTTTCGGGGGGCTGGTGCCCACCCTCTTCTGGGCTTCCGAGGTGCACATCGATGGGCCATTTTCGGACCACGCGATGTTTCAGGGGAAGCAGCGACGAGAACCCGCATCGGGCCGAGGAGGATTTCAGATGTTGCAGAAGGTGAGAACGCAGAGGAGGAGGCAGCGTGCGGTCGCGGTGTTGGCGTCCATCGGTCTGGCTGCGGCGTTGGTCGGTGTCGGGAGTGGGTCGCACCCGCCGCCGGCATCTGCGGGGAGCCACCGGCAGTCCCGGTGAGCCACGCCCCGCCCACGGATCCCGCGGAGAACTTCTGGAGTTCGAGGGCAGGATCTCGGATGTCGACGAAGCGGCCCGGACCAATGACCGTGAACGGTGCGACGTTGCACATCCCGGACGAACTCCTGGTCAAGACCCAGAACCTGGGCCAGGAAACGGGCGACATCACGTTGACCGATCTCATGAATCCCGCGCTGCCCACGATCGAGGGCGCCGCGACCGTCATCGCGCACGGCACCGCCACGTACACCCCTGCTCCGAACGATCCGACGCAGTCCTGCCTGACCTTCGAGGCGGAATCGGTGTACGTCGAGTTCGCCGAGAACGTTCTGGTCGGATCATCAATGGGTGTGGCACCCGACGAGCAGAGCATCACCGTCGCAGGGGCGAAGGTCGAGCTGAACGGCGACCCGCGCTGGCCGGCGAGGATCGTCGACGGCGCCGGCGACGAGAAGACCTTCGCCGACCTCGAGGGGCATGAGGGACTTCTCCTGGAAGCCGAGGGCTACTACAGGACCGAGCGAGGCGCGCTCCAGGCGACCATCGTCGAAACCGAGCAGATCTTGGGGGGCGCCCGCGGAGGGCACCGATGTCGTGGCCATCACGCGGGCCCAGTGGAAGCCCAACGAGCTGCGGTCAACGGAGCGGTCTCGCCCGCTGGAACCGGGAAGACGGTGAGCGTTTATCGAGGTGGCGTCGTCGGAACCACCTGCGACACCACTGCGGCCCCGCTGGGCACCGCCACCGTCGCCGCCGACGGCTCCTGGACCGTCCGCAACCGCAACGTCCGCGCCTGCCCGCCCGAGGTGTGCGCCCAGTCCAGCGGCGGAGGCGTTCGCGCCGCCACCGTCGAACAGCGGTAGACCCACCACGTCCGTCGCACCGGACGCTCGCCCACCGAGCGTCCGGTGCTACGCAGGTCAGCCCCGATCGCCGGATAGATCCACTGTGGACGAATATCGAAGTTCTCAACATCACCACGTCGCCCCAGAATCAGCCAGCTGCTCACCCCCGCGCACACTCGCCAGGACCTGCGGCGTGACGGTGCGCAGGAACGGTGGGATCGTGGCCAGGACGGCAACTGCGAACACGATGAGCGCGGCGCGCATGCCGAAGAACTCCGCGAGCAGCCCGACCGCGCCCGCTCCGACGGGCATCGCGCCCCAGCTGAACAACCTCGCGACAGCGCTGTAGCGGCCCATCATCTCCGGTTCAACGAGGAGCTGGGCGAGAGTGCGCGCGTTGACCGCCCACAACGTGCCACCCATGCCACCGAGGAAGGCACCGGCCGCGAGCACCCACGGGCCGGTGGTCAACACCGGGGCGATGACCATGGCGAAGGTGCCATGAGGTCGGCGAACAACACCCAGCGCCTGCCGAGGAGGCGGTTCGCGGTCGTCACGGTCAGCGCCCCGACGAGTCCGCCGACTCCGAGGGCGCTGAGCAGCATCCCGTACTCGCGTGGCCCCAGACCGAGCACGGTCGTGGCCATCAGCGGCATCAGCGCGAGCCACGCTCCCCAGCACGCGCACAGCACGGTCAGCACCAGCGCCATGAGGCGCAGCAGCCGACGCTCCCACAGGTAGCGCAGCCCCTCCCCGATCCGACCGCTCACGCTCACGTTCCTCGCGGGCTCACGCGGGACGCGGAAGCGCCCGATGAGGAACACCAGCACGACCGTTGCCAAGACGTATCCGGCGGCGGTGGCGCCGAGGGCGAAGGTGCTGCCGACCGCGACGAGCAGACCGCCCACGAACGGACCGCAGAACTCGTTGCACACCGTCTCGGCACCGGTGATCCAGGCGTTGGCCCGTTCCCGCCAGCGCGGTCCGACGGCAGCCGGGGTCAGGGCCATCGCCGAGGTCAGCGCGATGACCTCGGCCACCCCCAGGACCGCACCTGCGACCAGCAGCAGCGGCAAGGTCATCGCATGCGAGGTCCAGGCGGTCAGCAACGCGGTGAGGGTCAGCAGGCGCATCCCGTTGGCCACCCAGAGCAACGCGCGCCGGTCGAACCGGTCCACCGCCACGCCCACGTGCAGCGCGATGAGCAGCCACGGCAGCGTCAGCGCCATGGAGACGGCGGCAACCAGCGCAGGTGAGCGGGTGAGCGTGGTGGCCAACAGCGGAAGCGCCATCTTCAGCACTCCGTCGGCGAGGTTGGTGATCGCGGTGAACACCACCAGCACCAACGTGTTGCGCCCGCTGCGGTCAACGGATCGCGCTGCGAGTGGTTCCGCCATCGCCCCCACCTCGAGTAACCGGCAAACAGATTTAGGTGGGTAGTATGGGTGGCGGATGAATGCCGGTCCATCCCGCGAACGGGTAACCTGTCATCGCGTTGACCGGTTACCGAGGAGGTGCATCACCGTGGAACCGTCCTCGCACGCGGCAGTGGTCATGGCCTTCGCCAACACCCTCGACATCGAGGAGGGCACCGACGCGCTGCGCGAGCCCGCGGACCTCGCCCGCTGGCTGGTGGACAACCAGCTCGCGCCTCGAACGCCGACGGTGACCGAGGCCGACCACGATCGCTGCCTCCGGTTGCGCGGCGGAGTCCGCGAGGCGCTGGGCACGGAGGACCAGCGCGCGCACGTGCTCGCCGACGCCGACGTCGTGATGCGCGAACTGCCCCTGCTGGTCGCGCTGAGCCCCGGGGCCGCGTTGCAACCCGGGCCCGAACTGGCCGGCACCTCGCGCGCGCTCGCGGCGCTGGCCGCAGCGGTGGCCACGGTGCGGATCACCGGGGAGGTGGATCGGATCAAGCGCTGCCCCGCCGAGGACTGCGGGTGGGTGTTCTGGGATTCGACCAAGAACCGCAGTCGCCGCTGGTGCTCCATGCAGGTTTGCGGTAATCGCAGCAAGGCTCGTGCCTTCGCGAGTCGCCGCCGCCCGGCTCAGGGGCGCACTGCGTAGGTCACGTGGGTGACTCGGCTCGCACCTCGGGAGGTGATCTGCTCCAGGTTCAGCGGTGGTACGCCCTCGAACATGCGGGTGCCCGCGCCGAGGGTGAGCGGCACGATGTGCAGCCGCAGCTCGTCGACCAGACCTGCGGCCAGGTACTGGTTGATGGTGGTCGCGCCGCCCTGGACCGCCACGTCGCGGTGGCCTGCGGCGGCGCGCGCCTGGGCGAGCGCCGACACGATCCCGTCGGTGACGAAGTGGTACGTGGTGCCGCCGTCCATCGGCTGCGGTTCGCGCGCGTGGTGGGTGAGGACGAAAACGGGCGCGTGGAACGGAGGATCGTCACCCCACCAGCCGTTCCACGGGCGGTCCCATTCGCCGCGCACCGGGCCGAACATGTTGCGGCCCATGATGAACGCGCCCGCGGCGGCCACCCTGTCGATCTCGGCGCGGCTCTCGTCGGCGCTGTCGAACATCCACGCGTGCAGCTCGCTGCCCCAGCCGTCACCGCCGTCGTCGCCGAACGGTCGTTGCTCGCTCTGGTTCGGCCCGGCGGAGTACCCGTCGGCCGAGACCGTGATGTCGCTGATCACCCTGCCCATGCGTCGCTCTCCAGTCCGGACGGCACTCCCCCGAGTCTGCGCCACCCCGGACCGCGCCGCACGGACGACGAAGGCGGGCCGGAGTTCGAGATCTCTCGTCAGGCGGGGTCGTCGTCCAGCTCTGCCAGGACGGCGTCGGTGTGCTCGCCGACGTCGGGGATGCGGTCCATGCGGGGTGCGCGGCCGGCGAGGGTCACCGGGGGTTGCAGGGCTCGCAGCGGCCCCACGGGCGAATCGACCTCGTGCCAGCGGTTCCGGTCCGCGAGTTGCGGGTGGTCGGCGAACTCCTCCACGGTGCGCATCCGGGCGTTGGCGATCTGCGCGCGGTCCAGGCGTGCGACGACCTCGTCGGCAGCGAGTTCGGCGAACGCCGTCTCGATCGCCGTGGTGAGTTCCCGCTCGTGGTCCACGCGATCGGGGTTGGTCGCGAACCTCGGGTCCTCCACGAGCTCGGGCAGCGCCAGCACTTGCTCGCAGAGCTTCCGCCACTCGCGGTCGTTCTGGACCGCGAGGAACACCTGCGCTCCCCCACCCGTGCGGAACGGGCCGTACGGGGCGATCGCGGCGTGCCGCGCACCGGTGCGCGCAGGCGACTTGCCGCCGTAGACCGTGTAGTAGTAGGGAAACCCCATCCACTCCGCGAGGGCGTCCAGCAAGGACACCTCGAAAGCGCTTCCCTCGCCGGTGCGTTCGCGCTCGTAGAGGGCGGTGAGCACCCCGGTGTAGGCGTACATCCCGCCCGCGATGTCGGCCACCGAGATCCCGGACTTCGCGGGCTCGTCGCGGCCGCCCGTGATGGAGACCAGCCCGGCTTCGCACTGCACCAGCAGGTCGTAGGCCTTCTTGTCGCGGTACGGGCCATCGCTGCCGTAGCCGGACAGGTCGCCGACGATCAGCCTCGGGTGGCGGGAGCGCAGCTCCTCTGCACCGAAGCCCAGCCTCGCCGCCGCGCCGGGCGCGAGGTTCTGCAGGAACGCGTCGGCCTTGGCGAGCAGCTTGTCCATCGTCCGCCGCCCCTCGTCGGACTTGAGGTCCAGGACGACGCTCTCCTTGTTCCGGTTGAGCCACACGAAGTGGCTGGCCATCCCGTTGACCGTGGTGTCGTAGTCGCGGGCGAAATCGCCGCCGGCCCGTTCGACCTTGATCACCCGCGCGCCGAGGTCGGCCAGCTGGCGGGTCGCGAACGGTGCGGCAACGGCCTGTTCCAGGGCGACCACGACGATGCCCTCCAGCGGCAGCATGGGCTTTCCTCCCGGTGTCGAACGACGCAGCGCTAGTGGGTGCTGCGGCGGAGTTTCACGCGATACGAGTACTGCTCGGGCAAGAAGTGGTTGATGGCCAGCTCGACGGGCTGCTGATCGGTGGTGAGGTAGATGCGGTCCACGCGCAGCAGCGGATCACCGACGCCGCACCCGAGCGCGTCGGCGAGCGTCTGATCCGCGGAGGCGGCGGTGATGCTCTGCTCGGCCTCGGCGATCGGCGTCGGCAACCGCGTGTCGAGCAGGCCGATGATCGTGGCGTCGCTGACGGCTCCGGCCTCCGCCAGCTCCGGCACGTCGCCGAGCGCGGCGGCCGCCGCCGGGTGCAGGTGCACCGTCGTGTGGCAGAAGGAGTCGCCCTCGTGGGTGCGGCGGAAGACCACGGTGTGCACGACGTCGCTGTCCAACCGGAGCCTGCTGGCCGCGTCGATATCGACCTTGCGCCGCAACGGCCGCAGCACTTCGAGCTGGGTGTCCAGCGACAGCCCCATGAGGTCCTCGATGGAACCGAACTGGCGCAGGTACTGACCGTCTCGGGGCGCGGCGAACGTGCCCCTGCCGGGAACGCGGTAGACCATGCCCTCGGCGACGAGGTCGTGGAAGGCGCGGCGCACCGTCTGGCGGCTGACCTCGTACTCGTCGGCCAGCTCCGCCTCGGTGGGCAGCCGCGCGCCGTCGACGTAGCGGCGCTGCAGGATCGCCTGCCGCAGCTCGCGGGCGAGGACCTTGTACGCCGCTTCGCCGCCGTGCTCCCGGGTGCTCATGGCCGACAGCCCGTCGGTCGCCGATGCGCGGTGATCATGAGCTGATCATGCATCGAGTCCCCCGCGCGCGACCAGTTGGGAGGCGATGACGTTGCGCTGGATCTCGTTGGTGCCCTCGCCGACGATCATCAGCGGCGCGTCGCGGAAGTAGCGCTCCACGTCGAACTCGGTGGAGTAGCCGTAGCCGCCGTGCACGCGGACCGCGTCGAGGGCGATCTCCATGGCGGCCTCGGAGGCGAACAGCTTGGCCATGCCCGCTTCCATGTCGCACCGCTGCCCGCTGTCGTAGCGGTCGGCCGCGTGCAGCACCAGCTGGCGCGCGGCGGTGTACTGCGTGGCCATGTCGGCGAGGTGGTTGCCGACGGACTGGTGCTTCCAGATCGGTTTGCCGAAGCTCTCCCGCTCCTGCGAGTAGCGCAGCGCGTCGTCGAGCGCTGCGCGAGCCACGCCCAGTGCCCGGGAGGCGACCTGGATGCGGCCGATCTCCAAGCCCTTCATCATCTGGGCGAAACCGCGGCCTTCCTCCTCGCCGAGCAGCGCGTCGACGGGTGCGCGGTGGTCGTCGAAGGACAGCTCGCAGCTCTCCACGCCCTTGTAACCGAGTTTGGGCAGGTCCTTGGAGACCGTGAACCCCTCGCCGTGCTCCACGAGGATGATGCTGATGCCCCGGTGCCGGGGTTCGGCGTCCGGATCGGTCTTGCACAGCAGTGCGACCAGCTGCGATCGGCGGGCGTTGGTGATCCAGGTCTTCGCACCGTTGATCACGTAGTGATCGCCGTCGCGGCGCGCGCTGGTGGTAAGCGCCTGCAGGTCGGAGCCGCCGCCGGGTTCGGTCAGCGCCATGGTCGCCCGGATCTCGCCGGTGGCCATCTTCGGCAGGTAGCGCTGCTTCTGCTGCTCGGTGCCGAAGGTGTGGATCAGCTTGGAGACCACGGTGTGCCCGCCCATGGCCCCCGCCAGGCTCATCCAGCCGCGCGCGAGCTGCTCGGTGACCTGTGCGTAGCACGCCGTGGACACCGCGACCTCCCCGTACGGCTCGGGGATGGCCAGGCCGAAGATGCCGAGCCGCTTCATCTGCTCGATCAGCTTCTCGGGGTAGTCGTTGGCGTGCTCCAGCTCGCGAGCCACCGGGCGCACGTCGCGGTCGACGAAGTCGCGGACGGTGTCGACGATGGCCTGCTCTTGTTCGTTGAGGCTGTTCACGCGGGTTCCTTCTCCTGGTCGTGGACGACTTCCCCGGGAAGATGCTCGGCCAGGAGCTTCACAGCTCGATGCCAGTCCACATCGGACAGCAAGGCTGGGACGTCCTCGCCGCAGTCGGCGATCTTGGCCGTCATGTCCTGTTCGGACGGTGGGCGTCCGGGTGATCCCGGGGGGAGCTGCAGGGCGACGTCGTGCCGCGTCCCGTCCGCCAGCGTCGCGGTGATGGCGACCTGTCCAGCGAGAAGCCAGTCACCACCGGGTGTTTCGGTCACCTTCACGAGCTTCAGCAGGCGCTGGGCCTCGGGGCGGTTGACCGCCCGGTCCGTGAAGCTGCCGAAGCCGGGGTGGGGGTCCAGCAACACGGTGGCCACGGCGTACTCCATGCTGAACTTGCCCTGCAGACCGGTGTTCGGGCGGTGGTGGATCAGCGGCTGCACCGCGCAGGCCGGGGTGCGCACCTCGATCCCGGTCACCTCGGCCGGGGTGATCGGCGCGGGGAGCTGTTCGCGCAGCGCGCTGATCGGCCGTTGCAGCGCGTAGCAGCAGGGGAACATCTTGATCGCCAGACCACCGGGAACCGCGGGTCCGGTCACGTCGATCCGCTCGGGATCGCCTCCCACCAGGCGCAGCCAGGCGTCCACCGCGGTCGGGTCGGCCGTGGCCCCGGCGGCCGCCAGCCGAGCCGCGCGAACACCGGCATCCGCGGCGAACCCGACCTGCAACGACTTGCCCGACGACCCGAACGCGCGCTGCACTCCCCCGGCGGCCGGAACCGCCAGGGCCATCGCCGTCGCGATCTGCTCGCGCGACAACCCGAGAGCCACGGCGGCGCAGACGGCGGCAGCGGGCGCACCGGCGGTGCAGGTCGCGTGCCACCCGCTCGCGTAGTGCGACCAGCCCAGCGCCATCCCGATCCGTGCCATGACACCCGCACCGGCCAGGTAGGCGCGCGCATCGCCGCCCGCCGCGAGCGTCGCGGGCACGCACACCACGCTGATGTGAGCGGTGGACTCCATGTGCAGGTCGTCGAAGTCCAGGACGTGCCCGACCGCAGCCCAGCGCGCCGCGTCGGGTAACCCGGCGGAGATCCGCACCAGGTCGTCATCGCGGGCGGCGAGGGTGACCGCGAGGGTGTCGACCAAGGAGCGCTGCGCAAGCCCCAGGTCCTCGGCATCGGGGACGAGTTCGTGCGCCCATCGCGCCAGCGCCTCAGCGGCCGAGTCCATCCGCGCTCCCGATCGCGCACGGCCCATGCCACGCGAGCCCGGAACCAGGATCGCCGCGGAGCACCGCGCAGGTCGACGACAATGTACGGCCAATCCTGCAAGCGCGAACACAGGCTGTCAACGCCCACTTCCAGCGATAACGTCCCGGACGTGAACTCATCTCTCCGATTTCCGGTTTGACACCCTCGAAGGCCGGCGAGACACTGGCGAAGCTTTGGCCGTACATATCTGAGTGCCGGTTCCCGGCAGTCGGCCGGTGTCCACTCCGGCAGCAATCGCAGACTCCGCCGCCACCGACGTCACTGCAGGAACGGGCCGCGCACCACCCGGCCCCGCCACCAGCGTCCTCGCACTTCCACAACGCCCGCAGAGGTGATCGATGAAGACCCGCGCTGCAGTCCTGGAAGAGGGAAGCAAGGAATTCGAGATCGTCGAACTCGAGGTCGACGAACCACGCGTCGGGGAGGTGCGGATCAAGTTCACCGCCTCCGGGTTGTGCCACTCCGATCTCCACCTGACCGACGGCGTCTACGGCAATGCGCCCCGGTACCCCATCGTCGGTGGCCACGAGGGCGCCGGGATCATCGAGGCGGTCGGGCCCGGCGTGACCCACGTCGAACCCGGCGACCACGTGGTGTGCAGCTTCATGCCCAGCTGCGGCATCTGCCGGTACTGCGCCTCCGGGCATTCGAACCTGTGCGACCTGGGCGCGAACATCCTCAAGGGCCACATGCCCGACGGCACCTTCCGCTACCACCGCGACGGCCGGGACCTGGGCGGGATGTGCATGCTCGGCACGTTCTCCGAGCGCGCCACGATCCCGGCCCGCTCGGCGGTCAAGGTCGACCCGTGGCTCCCGCTGGAGGTGGCGGTTCTCGCCGGCTGCGGTGTGCCGACCGGCTGGGGCTCCGCGGTCAACGCGGGCGGCGTGAAAGTCGGTGACACCGCGGTCATCTACGGATCGGGCGGTGTCGGCATCAACTCCGTGCAGGGCGCGGCCTACGCCGGGGCCAAGTACGTGGTGGTCGTCGACCCGGTGGAGTTCAAGCGCGACACCGCGCTCAAGCTCGGCGCGAGCCACGCCTTCGCCGACGCCGACGAAGCCGCCGCCAAGGTCAACGAGCTGACCTGGGGCCAAGGCGCCGACCAAGCGATCCTGACGGTCGGCGTCATGGACGAGATCGTCGTCCGCCAGGCCTTCGACATCGTCGGCAAGGGCGGCACCATCGTCGTGGTCGGGCAGGCCAACCCGGAGAACCTGACCATCCAGCTCCCCAGCGCGATGTTCACCCGCAACGAGAAGGTCATCAGGGGCGCGCAGTTCGGCTCGTGCAACCCGCAGTACGACATCGTCAAGCTGCTGCGGTTGTGGAACGCCGGTCGTCTCAAGCTCGACGAGCTCATCACCCAGACGTACTCGCTCGACCAGGTCAACGAGGGCTACCAGGACCTCAAGGACGGAAAGCTCATCCGCGGGGTCATCGTGCACGAGTGAGGGAGGCTCGAGATGTCCGACAACGACAAGATCAAGGTCACGATCATCCCGACGGGAACGATGCACGCCGACCTCACCTGGCTGCTGATCGACCCGTCCCGGATGGCGACGCGGAACCAGCCCGACAAGCAGCGCGACTGGGTCGAAGTGCCCACGCACGTCGTCTACGTGGAACACCCGAACGGTCAGAAGTTGATGTGGGACGCAGGAGTCCCGCGGGACTGGGAGGACCGCTGGGGCCCGACCGGCCTCGACCAGTTCTTCCCGGTCGACAAAGCTCCCGAGGAGGAGTGGCTCGACTCCAGGTTGAAGCAGCTGGACCTGGCACCCGACGACATCGACTACCTGGTCCTGTCGCACCTGCACATGGACCACGCGGCCAACGCGCAGTTCTGGCAGCGGGCCGGCACGACGATCATCGTCGACGAGAAGGAGAAGGAGGGCGCGTTCTCCTTCGACGGCTACAACAAGGGCGCGCACATCAAGTCCGACTACGACGGGCTGGAGATGAGCACGATCAACGAGGACACCGAGCTGCTGCCCGGCGTCACGCTGCTGCGCACCCCCGGCCACACGTGGGGAACGATGAGCCTGCAGGTCGACCTCGCCGACGCCGGAACCATGCTCTTCGCCTCGGACTCGTTGTACCGCAAGGAGTCCTACGGTCCGCCGGCCATCGGCGCGGGCATCGTTTACGACTCGGTGGCCTGGCTGGAATCCGTGGAGAAGATCCGCGGCATCCAGGAGCGGACGAACGCGCAGGTGATCTACGGGCACGACCCGGAGCAGATCACCCGGCTCCGAACCGGCCCGGGCAACTACTACACGTGACCCACCGCCCGGCCCGCTCGCGGGCCGGGCACCGCACTCGGAGGTGAGCTGGTCATGCCGATGTACGACTACGCCTGCACCTGCGGGACCAGGTTCGAGCGCATGGTCCCCTCGTGGTCCTCGCCGGCGCCCGATTGCCCGGACTGCGGAGCGACGACCAGACGCCGCCCGCCCTCCCCCTCGATGCACGGGCTCGCCGCACCCCCTGCGCCGATGACGTCGGCGCCGCGATCCTGGGAAGGCCTCAACAACGGGGATCGGGACACCGTCACGCACTGGCGCCGGGCGGTGGAGGCGCGCAGGGAGTTCGAAGCGCGCCACCCCGAGCACCGCCAACGGCGCGACGCCATCGCCGCTCACGAGGGCCGCTTCGAGCGCACCCCGCTCACCTACCGAGAACTGGCCTCGCGCGCGGCGACCAGCGGCGATGCCAACCAGGCAGCGGCCGAGGCCGGCCGTGACAGAGGCGCTTCCCGACCGGACGGTGCGGACTAGGTTCTGTCCTGTAATTGATCTAGCGGCGCGGTCTGGTTTGATCTTGGGTTGTGGTGGGTCGTGGTGAGTTGACGGATCGCGCGTGGGCGCGGATTGAGCCGCTGTTACCGCCGGTGTCAGGGA
>NZ_SMLA01000037.1:0-60477 GCF_004349225.1 Saccharopolyspora karakumensis | reverse complement strand
GGGTCCGGGGTTGGTCAGGGCTCGTCCCTGAGGTTTCGCCAGCGCCCGCAACGCATTCTGAGTGCATGACGACCTACCAGAAGATGTCCCTGTCCCGTCCGAAGGACCAGGCGATGATCGCCGGGGTCTGCGCCGGCCTGGCGCGGCGATTCGACATGAAGCCGACGACCGTCCGGATCCTCTTCCTGCTCTCCTGCCTGCTCCCGGGTCCGCAGTTCGTTGCCTACATCGTCCTCTGGGTGCTCATCCCGAAGTCCTGACGCCGCGCGGTCGACGCCGTGGTCAGGCCGGGCACCGCCGCGACGGGCTGCGCGGCGGTGGTGCTCACCGAGTCGCGTGGGCGTCGAGCACGTAGGCGATGGCGCTGGTGATCTTCGCGGCGAAGGCGAGGTCGAGGCTCTCGTCGGGGACGTGGGCGTTGCTGTCCGGGCCGAGCGCGCCGGTGACCACGAACTGCGCGTCCGGGTAGGCCTCGTGCAGCAACCCCATGAACGGGATCGAGCCGCCCAGGCCCATGGTCCGCCAGCTGGCGCCGAAGATGTCCTCAGCAGCGGTGTCCAGCGCGCCGGACAGCCACGGCGCCGGGTCGGGCGCGTTCCAGCCCAGGCCCGCCTCGGAGTGCCCGAAGCTGACGCGGGCGCCGTAGGGCACCTCCTCGGACAGCCGCCGCTGCACGGCGGCCAGCGCGGCCTCGGGGTCGGCGGTCGGCGGCAGCCGGAAGCTCAGCTGCAGCGTCGTCGACGGGCGCAGGACGTTGCCGGCGTCGACGGGCTTGGGCAGCCCGTCCGCACCGATCACCGACAGGGTCGGCCGCCAGGCGTTGTTCAGCGCCAGCTCCACCTCGTCGTCGGTGACCGGCCGCATGCCCTCCGGCCACGGCACGGAGTCGATGACCATGCCGGGCACGGCTGCGATGGCCGCGCGGGTCTCGGCGATCCGGTTCTCCGGGATGGACACGTTGAGCTCGGGCAGCAGGATCTCGCCGGTGGCCGAGTCCTCGATGCGGTCGAGCAGCTGCCGCATGATCCGGAACGAGCTGGGCACGATGCCGCTGGCGATGCCGGAGTGCAGCCCGGAGTCGAGCACCTGCACCTCGACGTCCAGCTGGACCATGCCGCGCAGCGAGTTCGTCAGCCACATCCGCTGGTAGTCGCCCGCACCGGAGTCCAGGCACACCACCAGCGACACGGCGCCGAGCCGGTCCCGCAGGTGCTCCAGGTAGGCGGGCAGGTCGGGGCTGCCGGACTCCTCGCCGGTCTCCAGCAGCACGACGCAGCGCGCGTGCGAGCCGCCGTTCGCGCGGACCGCCTCGATCGCGGTGACCGCCGCGTACCCGGCGTAGCCGTCGTCGGCGGCACCCCGGCCGAAGAGCTTGCCGTCGCGCACCACCGGGGTCCACGGGCCCAGGCCCTCCGACCAGCCGCCGAGCGGCGGCTGCTTGTCGAGGTGGCCGTAGAGCAGCACGGACTCGTCCGGCGCGTCGGCCGATCCGGGGACGTCCACCAGCAGCAGCGGGGTCCGCCCGGGCAGCCGGACGACGTCGATCTCGGCGCCGTCGATGCCGCGGTCGTCGATCCACGCCCGCACGTGCTCGATGGCGGCGTCGAGGTGCCCGGTGCTTTCCCAGTCGGCGTCGAACGACGGTGACACCGCGGGAATCCTCACCAGCTCGGAGAGACTCGGCAGAATCGCTTCGTCCCACGCCTGGTCAACGGTCTTGGAAACAGCTGCTCGATCCACGAGCGCGATCCTATGCCCGATGTGGGCGGTTGTCCGGAGCTCGTCGGCCGAGTGGCGGAATGCCGTCAGCTCGTCGCCGCGCCGGCCGCGGCGGCGGTGGTCACGGCGAGGACCGCCGTGGTCTCGGCGATCACGTCGCGGACGGCGCCGCCGAGCTGCTCGCCCTTGCTGATCTCCTTGAGCCGCTTGCGCTCGGCCCGGTCCAGGCCCAGGACCACGTGCAGCCCGGTGGCGTGCACCAGCGCGGCGAGCAGCGCGAGGCGGTCGTCGAGTTCGACCTCGTTGCGCGTGGCGGCCCTGATGCGGGCGACCAGCGCGTCTCGCGAACCCGGATCCGGCGTGAACCTGTCGTAGGAGATGCGCAGGAACGACTTCTGCTGCCGGTGCATCAGTCCGCGTTCGGCGAGGGCGGTGGCGTGCACCTTGCGCGCGTTGCGGCGGCTCTGGATGAACGTCGTGGCCGCCACGGATTTCCTCTTCGGGCCGGCCTTGTGCCGGAGGTGCTCGACGGCCTCGTCGATCCAGCCGATGCCGGCCGGTTCGGCGTCCAGCGCGGTCAGCTTCTTCTTCTCCAACCGGAGGCGGCCGGCCAGCACGAGCTCGCCCAGCTCGGCGGCGCCGGTGTGGTCGGAGGTCGAGCAGTAGGAGCCGTTGGGCTTGTGCAGCAGCAGCACGAATTGCTCGGGCAGGCTCAGCGCGGTCATGCCAGGAGTCTGGCAACGAGCGGGCCGCGACGGCGGTCCTCGGCGGTATCTCGTGACACTTGTCAGCTCAACTCGTGCACTGGTCTGTTCGGGCGAGGCGTCACCGGGGTGGGGGTTGTCGTATTTGCGCAAGCTGAGGCACGGCCTCCCCAATATCGGTACTGCAATGGTCCGTAACTCGTTAGTTGGTCCTCCATTAATTCGATGACCTGCGAATTCAGTCCGTCCACAGAAGAACTACCGTGATCTCACGGGAGTTGATCGCTCGCCGCTGTACCGATCCACTCCCTGTGGCAGGGCTCACGGACCACGCGGTTTTCGTGCCAGGATGACGAGGAGCGATCCACCGCTCCGCTCGGCCGGCCGGGTGACCCACCAGGTCAACGGCAGGTCGGCGGAGCAAGCCGGTCTCCACCGCCACAAGCGGTGGCCGTCGGCGCGACACGAGGAGATCACACATGTCCCCCGAGCAATGGACGTCCTCTTCAGGTAATCCGCCCGCGAAGCGCACCGACCTCCCTGCCGCAACCGCAGCCAAGCCCACACGGGAGCAGGTGATCGCCGGTTTGCGCGCGACGAGTGAAGGTGGGGCTGACCTCGTTCAGCTCCTCACGCCAGAAGGCCAGCGGGTTTCGCACCCGGACTTCGACATCGACATCTCCCCCGAGCAGCTGCGCGACCTGTACCGCGACATGGTGCTGGTCCGTCGCGCCGACCGGGAGGGCAACGCCTTGCAGCGCCAGGGCCAGCTGGGCATCTGGGTGCCGCTGCTGGGCCAGGAGGCCGCCCAGATCGGGGCGGGCCGGGCGATGAAACCGCGGGACATGGCGTTCCCGAGCTACCGGGAGCACGGCGTGGCCTGGACCAGGGGCATCGACCCCACCGAGCTGCTGGGCATCTTCCGCGGCACCGACCACGGCAGCTGGGACCCGACGAGCACCGGGTTCCACCTGTACACGATCGTCATCGGCAACCAGTGCCTCAACGCCACCGGTTACGCCATGGGCCAGCGCTTCGACGGCAAGGTCGGCGACCCCGACGGCGAAGCCACGATGGTGTTCTTCGGCGACGGCGCCACCAGCCAGGGCGACGTGCACGAGGCCATGGTGTGGTCGGCCGTCTACGACTCGCCGGTCGTCTTCTTCTGCCAGAACAACCAGTGGGCGATCTCCGAGCCCCTGGAGCGCCAGACCCGAGTACCGCTCTACCAGCGCGCCAGCGGCTACGGCTTCCCCGGCATCCGGGTGGACGGCAACGACGTGCTGGCCAGCCTCGCCGTCTCGAAGTGGGCGCTGGACGAGTGCCGCAACGGCAACGGCCCGGTGCTCATCGAGGCGTTCACCTACCGGATGGACGCCCACACCACCTCCGACGACCCGACCCGCTACCGGATGTCCGACGAGCAGGAAGCCTGGAAGCTCAAGGACCCGATCGAGCGACTTCGGGTGCACCTGATCCGCGAGCACGCCGCTGACCCGGACTTCTTCGACTCCGTCGAGGCCGAGGCGGACCAGCTGGCCGCGCGGTTCCGCGAGTTCTGCTTCAACATGCCCGAGCCACCACCGGAGCGGACGTTCTCGCAGGTCTACGCCGAGGAGACCCCGCAGATCGCCGCGCAGCGCGAGGACTACCTGCGCTACCTGTCCGGATTCGCCGACGAGGCTGCCAGCGGAAACGCGGTGGCGGGAGGTGTTCACTGATGGCCGCGCCCGCTCTCGAACGCCCGACCACCCCGTCCGGGACCCAGACCGTCACCATCGCCAAGGCGCTGAACATGGGGTTGCGCGCTTCGCTGGAGCGCGACCCGAAGGTGCTGATCATGGGTGAGGACGTCGGCAAGCTCGGCGGCGTCTTCCGCATCACCGACGGCCTGCAGAAGGACTTCGGCGAGCACCGGGTGCTCGACACCCCGCTGGCCGAGTCCGGGATCATCGGCACCGCGATCGGCCTGGCCATCCGCGGCTACCGGCCGGTGTGCGAGATCCAGTTCGACGGCTTCATCTTCCCGGGTTTCGACCAGATCATCAGCCAGCTCGCCAAGCTGCACTACCGCAGCCAGGGCAAGGTGAAGGTCCCGATCGTCATCCGGGTTCCCTTCGGCGGCGGCATCGGTGCCGTCGAGCACCACTCGGAGTCGCCGGAGTCGCTGTTCGCGCACATCGCCGGGCTGAAGGTGGTGTCCTGCTCGAACCCGGTGGACGCCTACTGGATGCTGCAGCAGGCCATCGAGTGCGACGACCCGGTGCTGTTCTTCGAGCCCAAGCGCCGCTACTACGAGAAGGCGGAGCTCGACACCTCCATCGATCCGCTGCCGCTGCTGAGCTCCCGCGTCGTGCGGCCCGGCTCGGCGGTGACCGTCGCGGCCTACGGCCCGATGGTGCGCACCTGCCTGGACGCGGCGACCGCCGCGGCCGAGGACGGGCTGGACCTGGAGGTCGTCGACCTGCGCGCGCTGTCCCCGCTGGACCTGGGTCCGGTGTTCGAGTCGGTGCGTCGCACCGGCCGGTTGGTGCTGGTCAGCGAGGCGCCGTCGGAGTCGTCGGTGACCTCGGAGATCGCCAGCCGGGTGCAGCAGGAGTGCTTCTACTCGCTGGAGGCCCCGGTGCTGCGGGCGACCGGGTTCGACACGCCCTACCCGCCGTCGAAGTTGGAGGAGGGCTTCCTGCCCGACCTCGACCGGGTGCTGGACGTCGTCGACCGTTCGCTGGCGTACTGAGGGGAGTTCATCGATGGCGCTCAAGAAGTTCCCGCTGCCCGACGTCGGCGAAGGGCTGACCGAGGCGGAGATCGTCGGCTGGAAGGTGCAGCCGGGCGAGAACGTCACCGTCAACCAGGTGATCGTGGAGATCGAGACGGCCAAGGCCTCGGTGGAGCTGCCCTGCCCGTGGGCGGGCACGATCCGCGACCTGCTGGTGGAGCCGGGCCAGACCGTCGAGGTCGGCACGCCGATCATCAGCATCGAGATGGCCGGTGCGGACCCCGAACCGGAACTGGAGCCGGACGAGAGCTCGGGCAAGATCGGCGAGGAGTCCAACGGCCGGATCGCCACGCTGGTCGGCTACGGCCCGCGGACCTCGGCGGCCAAGCGGCGTCCGCGCAAGGACCGGCACGCGGCCACCAACGGCACGCCGACCAACGGCACCGCGACGGCCACCGCCGCCGCACCGCCAGAACCGGCGGAACCGCAGGTCGAAGAGGTCGGCGGGTTCGTGCCGCTGGCCAAGCCGCCGGTCCGCAAGCTCGCCAAGGACCTCGGCGTCGACCTGCGCTCGCTGGCCGGGTCCGGCTCGGGTGGCGTGATCACCCGCGACGACGTCCAGTCCGCAGCGGCTCCGACCGCTGCTCCGGCCAAGCCGCCGGCCGCCGCGTCCGGTGACCGCGAGCGGCGGGTGCCGATCAAGGGCGTCCGGAAGGCGACCGCGCAGGCGATGGTGGACAGCGCGTTCACCGCTCCGCACGTCACCGAGTTCCTGACCGTCGACGTCACGCCGATGATGGAGCTGCGCGAGCAGCTCAAGTCGGACCCGGCGTTCCGCGGTGTGAAGATCACGCCGCTGGCGTTCGCGGCCAAGGCCATGTGCCTGGCCGCCCGCCGGACCCCGGACGTCAACGCGACCTGGGACGAGTCGGCGGGCGAGATCGTCTACAAGGACTACGTGCACCTCGGGGTCGCGGCGGCCACGCCTCGCGGTCTGGTGGTGCCCAAGGTCCGCGACGCCGACCGGATGTCGCTGCGCGAGCTCGCCGAGGCACTGGAGCAGCTGACCAACACCGCTCGGGAGGGCAAGACGACCCCGGCGGACATGCTCGGCGGCACGATCACCATCACCAACGTCGGCGTCTTCGGCGTCGACACCGGCACGCCGATCATCAACCCCGGCGAGTCCGCGATCTTCGCGTTCGGCGCGATCCGCGACATGCCGTGGGTGGTCGACGGCCAGGTGGTGCCGCGCAAGGTGTGCCAGCTGGCGCTGAGCTTCGACCACCGCGTGGTCGACGGTCAGCAGGGCTCCCAGTACCTCGCCGACGTGGGCGCGCTGCTGGCGAACCCGAGCATGGCGTTCACCTACTGAAGCACCGCGCAGGGGCGTTCCCGGGCTCGCCCGGGGGCGCCCCTCACGTGCGTTTGAAGACCCGAACCCCCTGGTCCGGGGACCACGAGGTGATCACCAGGTGGGTCTGGTCGTCGGAGAGCTCGGTGGTGACGACCTCGGTGATCGCGCAGCGGAAGAGGTGGGCGTCGGCCTGCGGCGGCTGAACCTCGGCCACCCACGCGGCCTGCTCGTCGCCGGTGACCTCGACGGCCACGCCGGAGATCTTGACGTCCGGTTGGGACATCGTCCCGTCTCCGGGGTTGGTGTGGAGCGCGAAGCGCCCGTCGCGCTGCAGGTCGCGGGCTTTGCGGGCGCCGGGCATCGACCCGAACGTCAGGTCTCCCCGGTACCAGCCGGCCTCCGTGCCGCTCACGCGCGGCGAGCCGTCCTCGCGCAGCGTCGCCAGCACGTGGTGCCGCATCGACTCCAACCGAGCCCGAGCGGCCGAGGCCAGCTCAGGTGCGCGTTCAGCGAACTCCTGCCATCCGGTCATGCCGATCAGAGTGGCAGGTGGCACCGACAGAGCCAGGGCAGACGAACGGCCCGCTCCCGCCATCCCCCGGATGCGGTGCGGGCCGTTCAGCCAAGTCTGGTCAGTTCCCCTTGCGACGGCGTCCGCCGCGGCGGGATCCGGAGTTACCGGAGCTCGAAGATCCGGAACCGGAAGCGGAGCCTGCCGACACGGCGACGGGTTCTCCCGCCTCCGCCGAGGTCTCCTGCTCGGGCTCCTGGGACTTCTGCTCGTCGTACTCGCGGAGAAAGTCGAACGCGTGCTTGTCGAAGTCGTGGATGTCGATCTCCGGCAGTTCGCCGAGCTCGTTGTTGAGCTGCTTGAAGATCGGCGTTTCCACCTCAGGGGTCGTCAACTTCTTCACCGCTTCGCCCTCCCGTTCGTCATCGAAGCGTTGGCCGAGCCGAGCTCTCCCCGCGGAGCTCGTTCGATGAGCTCGGGACCTCGCGGTCCTTCGCTCACCGGTGGGACGCGTGCCGCCGCTCATCCTGACGCGGCGGCACGCGGTTCATCCAATCGGATCAGTGCCCTCGCACCTGCCCACGCACATGGTGCAACAGCGATCACGATCCGGCCGGATGAATCGATCTCACACATCCGCCAGGCCGCATACTGCCCTCTACCTCGTCAACATCGGTACCCCTTGTGCAATTCCGCACCGTGTCATATGCCACTGACCTGCGGTTAACCTCGTGAACAAGTTGATCTGCTAAAGGGGGCGCGATCGGGAGAACGCGAACGGACCGGCTCCGCTTTGGGGTGGGGAGCGCGGTCCGTTCGCTGGGTGCCGGGTCGCCGTGGGGGGCTTTTCCGCCGACCCGGTGTCCGAGGGGGAGGGTCACGCCTTCGGTATCTGGAAGAGCTTGGGCAGGTTGACGGCGAATCCGATGTCGCCGGCGATCCGGACCCGCCGCGCCATGACCAGCTTCGGCGCGGTGGTGTTGCCGGAGGTCAGCTGCAGGAAGTCCAGCGGGACCATGGTGATGGTGACCGTCGCGGCGTCGTGCTGGGAGTCCTTGGTCACCTGGCAGCGGCCGTCGCTGAGCGCGCACTCGTAGTGCAGCAGGTCCTCGCCCTTGCCGATCCGCCAGTTGACCACCGCGTGACTGCGCTTGGCGTGTTCGGGCTGGTAGTGCTCGCTCATGCGCCGGAAGATCTCGTCGATGATGCTCTCGCGCAGTTCGGGCCTGGCGAGCACGGCGTTGAGCTGGTCGTCCGAGGCGCGCGAGATCAGCCGGGCGAACTGGTCGGGGGTCAGTTCGCTGAGGTCGAGCCCGTCCTCGGCGGCGGATTCGGAGGCGGCGCGCAGCAGCTGGACCAGCTCGGCCTTGTCGATCTCGCGCGGGTCGACGTGGGCGAGGGTCGCGATGGGGTCCGACGGGGATTGCGGCATCGCTGCCCACCTCCATTACCTACCGGAGAGTAAGACTACGCACGAGTAGGTTGGCGGGCAAGGCACCGGAGTGGAGTCGCTCCACTAGCCTGAGGCGGATTACCAGGGTATGAGGTGAGATGGAAGATCATCGGGACAGCGAGCGCCCGCGTTCCCGGCGTTTGCCGAGGGCTGTTCGCGAGCGGCAGATCCTCGACGCCGCTGTGGAGGTGTTCGCCAAGCACGGTTTCCACAACGCGTCGATGGACGAGATCGCCGAGACCGCGAGCATCTCGAAACCGATGCTCTACGCCTACCTCGGTGCCAAGGACGAGCTGTTCGTCGCCTGCGTCCGCCGCGAGGCCGCGAAGCTGGTCGAAGCCATCGGCGCCGACATCGGGACCGGCCTGGCCCCGGCCGACCAGCTCTGGCACCGCCTGCACATGTTCTTCGAGTACGTGCACGTCAACAAGGCGGGCTGGCAGCTGCTGCACCGCCAGGGAGACGTTCCCGGCGAGCCCTACGTCCAGGAGCTCTCCGAATGGCGGGAGCGCGCCACCGAGCTGATCGCGGCGCTGCTCGCCGAGGCCACCACCGATCAGCCGCAGCCGATGCAGCCCGAGCAGACCGAACCGTTCGCCGCGGCCCTGGTCGGCGCGGGTGAAGCGCTCGTCGAGTGGTGGTTCCAGCACCCCGAGTTCACCGCCGAGGGCATGGCCATGCGCCTGATGAACATGCTCTGGCTCGGCTTCGGCGAGCTCGTCGAGGGCCGCTCCTGGTTCCCGGCCTCCCAGACCCAGAACTCCACCGGCTCCTGACCGCAGCGCCCCCGCGACGGCGCTGCGCGTCGCGGGGGCGCGGTCGGATCAGCTCGTGATCGAGCCCGTGAGGTGCGGCTTTCCGGAGCGCGAGTGCAGGGCGAAGTCCCAGCCGGAGCCCGTCGGGCGCATCGTGAAGTCGGCCTTCGACGGCAGCAGCAGCGGCTTGGCGAAGTCGACGTCCACCGTGAACGCCCCGGGGAGTCGGCCCTCCAGCGCCGCCAGGCAGCGGGCCTTGGACCACATGCCGTGCGCGATCGCCTTCGGGAAGCCGAAGACCTTCGCGGTCAGCGGGTGCAGGTGGATCGGGTTGCGGTCACCGGACACCGCCGCGTACTCGCGGCCGATGTCGGCGGGCACCCGCCACGTGCCCGAGGCCGCGCCGGGCTCGATCTCCCGGCGCCGCTGCTGCGGGGCGTTCTCGTCCCGCTTGCCCACCCGCAGGTAGGTGCTGGTCTCCCGCCACACGACCTCGTCGTCGACGCTGGTCTCGGTGACCACGTCGAACTGCTTGCCCTTCGGGTGCGGGCGCAGGTCGGCGACCCGGACCGTTTGCGTCAGCTCGTCGGTGACCAGCAGCGGCCGGTCCTGCTGGATCCGGTTGGCCACGTGCACCAGGCCGACCAGCGGGAACGGGAAGCCCTTGTCGGTCATCAGCTGCACCGACGCCGGGAACGACAGGATGTGCGGGTAGGTGATCGGCAGCTCGTCGCGCAGCCGGAATCCGCAGACCCGGTTGTACTCGGCGAGCTCCGCGGGATCGATGGTGATGCCGCGCCGCACGTACTCGGTGTCGGGCAGCTCGCCGCCCCGGCGGGTCGGGCCCGTCGCGGCGGCCTTGAGGTACAGCGACCCCAGGTTCGGAGCGGTGGAAAGTTCCGGCATGTCCTCTCCAGACCTCAGGCGCCGAGCAGGCTCTGGCCGCAGACCCGGACCACGTTGCCGTTGACACCGGCCGACGCGGGGTTGGCGTACCAGGCGATGGTCTCGGCGACGTCGACCGGCTGGCCGCCCTGCGACATGCTGTTCATCCGGCGACCGGCCTCCCGCACGAACAGCGGGATCGCGGCGGTCATCTTGGTCTCGATGAAGCCCGGCGCGACCGCGTTGATGGTGGCGTCCTTCTTCGCGGCCAGCGGCGCGGTGGACTGCACGTGCCCGATCACGCCGGCCTTCGACGCGGCGTAGTTGCCCTGGCCGACGTTGCCCGCGATGCCGCTCATCGACGACACGCAGATGATCCGGCCCCCGGCGCGCAGCGGGGAGCCCTCGCCGAGCAGCTTCTCGTTGATGCGCTCCTGCGAGGTCAGGTTGACCGCGAGCACCGAGTCCCACTGGGCCTCGCTCATCCGGCCGATCGTCTTGTCCCGGGTGATGCCGGCGTTGTGCACCACGATGTCCAGGCCGTCGTGCCGCTGGCTGAAGTGCTCGGCGAGCTTGGCGGGGGCGTCCTCGGCGGTGATGTCGAGCTGGAGCGCCGAGCCGCCGATGCGGTTGGCGACCTCGCTGAGGTCGCCGCCCTGCGCGGGCACGTCCAGGCAGACCACGTGGGCGCCGTCGCGCGCCAGGGTCTCGGCGATGGCCGCGCCGATGCCGCGGGACGCGCCGGTGACCAGCGCGATCTTGTCCTGCAACGGGCGGTCCTGGGCGATCTCCGGCACGTCGGCCTTGCCGATGCGGACGACTTGGCCGGACACGTAGGCGGACTTGCCGGACAGCAGGAAGCGCAGCGTGGAGTCGGTGGCCTTCTCGGCGCCGTCGGCGACGTGGACCAGCTGGGAGGTGGCGCCGCGCTTGAGCTCCTTGCCCGCGGTGCGGGTGAAGCCCTCCAGCGCGCGCTGAGCGGTCGCCGCGCGCGGGTCGGACAGGGTTTCCGGTGGCGTGCCGAGGACGATCAGCCGCCCGCAGCGGTCGATCTGCCGGATCGCGGGCGCGAAGAAGTCGTACAGGGCGCGCAGGCCCTCGCTGGAGGTGATCCCGGTGGCGTCGAAGACCAGGGCGGCGTAGCGCTCGTCGTCGGCGCGCTCCTTGCGGACGTCGGCACCGACCTCCTGCAACGTCGCGCTCAGCGAGTCGGCGAGCCGGCCCGAACCGCCGAGCAGCACCGGCCCGGTGATCAGGGGCTCGCCGGGCGTGAAGCGGCGCAGCGGGGTCGGGTCGGGCAGGCCAAGCTTCTTGACGAACTGGCGCCCGAACGCGGACTGGGTGAACTGCTGGTATCGATCGGACATCTCTGGACACTCCCGAGGAGGCGGTTCATGAGGGTTCGGACACGAAGTCGCGCGGTCACTCGACGGCTAACCTACCCGCGAGTAGATTAGATTGGCCAGGAACGAACCAGCAACGAGGGAGTAGGCATGACCACCGTTCGGCGAGTCGCGATCCTCGGCGGCAATCGGATCCCGTTCGCGCGATCCGGCGGTCCCTTCGCTCGCGCGTCCAACCAAGACATGCTCACCGCCGCGCTCGACGGGCTGGTCGCGCGCTTCGGCCTTGCGGACAAGACCGTCGACGAGTTCGTCGCCGGTGCCGTGCTCAAGCACAGCCGCGACTTCAACCTCGCCCGCGAAACCGTGCTGGGCTCCAAGCTCGACCCTCGCACGCCCGCCCACGACGTGCAGATGGCGTGCGCGACCGGGCTGGAAGCGGTCGTCTCGGTCGCGAACAAGATCGCGCTCGGTCAGATCGAGGTCGGCATCGGCGGCGGTGTGGACTCCGCCAGCGACGCCCCCATCGCGGTCAACGACGACTTCCGCCGGGTGCTGCTCAAGGCAAACCACGCCAAGACCACCGGCGCCAAGATCAAGGCGCTGGCCGGCGCCCGGCCGCAGCACGTGGTGCCGGAGATCCCGCAGAACTCCGAGCCGCGCACCGGCTTGTCCATGGGTGAGCACGCGGCGAAGACCGCGCTGGCCTGGGAGATTACCCGCGAGGCGCAGGACGAGCTGGCCGCGCGCAGCCACCACCGGCTCGCCGCCGCCTACGACCGCGGCTTCTTCGACGACCTGATCACCTCGTTCCAGGGCGTGGCCAAGGACCAGAACCTGCGCCCGGACAGCTCGGTGGACAAGCTCGCGAAGCTCCAGCCGGTGTTCGGCAAGGGTGAGGGCGCCACGATGACCGCGGGCAACTCGACCCCGCTGACCGACGGCGCCTCCACGGTGCTGCTGGCCAGCGAGGAGTGGGCCAAGGCCAACAACATCCCGGTGCTGGCCTACCTGTCGGACATCGCGCCGGCCGCCGTCGACCACGTCAGCGGCGACGAGGGCCTGCTGATGGCCCCGGCTTACGCGGTTCCGAAGCTGCTCGACCGCAACGAGCTGCAGCTCGGCGACTTCGACTTCTACGAGATCCACGAGGCGTTCGCCTCGCAAGTGCTGTCGACGCTGAAGGCCTGGGAGGACCCGGACTTCTGCAAGAACCGCCTCGGCCGGGACAAGGTCCTGGGTGAGATCGACACCGCGAAGCTCAACGTCAACGGTTCCTCGCTGGCCGCGGGGCACCCGTTCGCCGCGACCGGTGGCCGCATCGTCGCCACCCTGGCCAAGCTGCTGGCGGAGAAGGGCGAGGGCAAGGGCCTGATCTCCATCTGCGCCGCAGGCGGTCAGGGCCTCACGGCGATCGTCGAACGCTGACGCTCCTGGCCTGACGCGAAAGCCCCGGTGCACCCCGATCACCGGGGCCTTCGCATGTCCATCGGGTCGTATACCGATCTCTAGGAAAATCCCTACACAACCGGATACGTCCCGAACGTCCCGATCCGGAGCCTGGACATTTCAGCGGAAACCGGGGTTCCGATTTCAGTGGAAGTCGGGGACCGGGTTTCCACTGAAGTCCGGTCTCCGATCTCCACTGAGATCCGGGACCGGGCGGGGGGGCGAACACGCCTGTACCGGAATCTCGTCAAGTATCGAATCTGAGCTAGAAACGCGGATACAGTCCGACGGTTATGGACCCGGTCCGCAACCCCTTCGCCCCCGGCGCCGGACAGCGACCGCCTGAACTGGCCGGACGCGCTCGCGAGCTGGACGCCTTCGACGTCGTGCTGGAACGAGTCGCCCGCGGTCGTCCGGAGCGGAGCCTGGTGCTGACCGGACTCCGCGGCGTCGGCAAGACCGTGCTGCTCGGCGAACTGCGCTCGATGGCGGTCCGCCGCGGCTGGGGTGCGGGCAAGGTCGAGGCGCGTCCGGAAGCCGGTCTGCGCCGGCCGCTGTCGGCCGCGCTGCACCGCGCGATCCGCGACCTGGCCGTCCGCCACCGCGCCCCGGACCGCGTCGAGGAGGTCCTGGCGGTGCTGAAGGCGTTCGCGCTGAAGGCCAACCCGGCCGACGCGAAGCTGCGGGACCGCTGGCAGCCGGGCATCGACGTGCCCGCCGCGGTGGGCCGGGCGGATTCCGGCGACATCGAGATCGACCTCGTCGAGCTGTTCACCGAGGTCGCCGACCTGGCCGCCGATGTGGGCACCGGCATCGCGCTGCTGCTCGACGAGATGCAGGACGTGCAGGCCGAGGACGTCTCGGCGCTGTGCGCGGCGTGCCACGAGCTGTCCCAGTCCGGTGCGCCGCTGGTCGTCGTCGGTGCCGGACTGCCGCACGTGCCCGCCGTGCTGTCGGCCAGCAAGTCCTACTCCGAGCGGCTGTTCCGCTACGTCCGCATCGACCGGCTGGACCGCTCCGACGCCGACCGCGCCGTGATCGCGCCGATCGAGCGCGAGGAAGCCGAGATCACCCCGGCCGCGCTGGACACGCTGTTCAGCGTCTCGGGCGGGTACCCGTACTTCGTGCAGGCCTACGGCAAGGCGACGTGGGACGCGGCCGTGCGCACCGAGATCGCCGAGGAGGACGTCCGGCTGGCCGCCCCGGAGGCGGAGTCGGAGCTGGCGGTCGGCTTCTTCGGCTCCCGCTACGAGCGGGCGACCCCGGCGGAGCGGGAGTACCTGCGCGCCATGGCGGAGCTCGTCGAGGGCAAGGACGAGCCCGCGCCCACGGCCAAGATCGCCGAGTACCTGGAGCGACGGCCGTCGTCGCTGTCGCCGGCCCGCGACGCGCTGATCAAGAAGGGCCTCGTCTACTCCGGGGAGCGCGGGCAGATCGCCTTCACGGTCCCCCACTTCGGCCGCTACCTGCTGACCCAGGACTAGGAGCTGTTGAGGAATCGCTTAGCGCAGCGGAGCGGGCTGAGTCCCACACCTGAAGCAGCGGCTCCGCCGCTCCTGGTGGCCCATCGCGATCTCTAACCCCGTATAGGAACAACGCTAGATCGCCGAATACGGGGCGATGGACGGCCAACATCGACACGAGCCGTGCGGGTTCGACGACCCTCCGCCGCCGGGGCGGGTGAATAACAGTGACCTGAAACACATCGTGCAACGCGTGTAACGAACCCAGGGTGGGTGTCGATATTCATGATGACCCCGCGGTGCTGTCGGACCCCCGACCTGGCAGCATCGCGGGGCTTTCCAATTTCCGGGGTCCTTCAACCCGGCCCCGAAGCTCGGGCAGATCCCCGCCTCCACCGCCGTGAGCAGCGCGTTCATCCTGGATCCGGTCTCGTGCGCGGTGAACGCCGCGAGCACTTCGCCGCTCTCAGCCCTGCATCTCGTCGAGGACGAGGACTCGGTCGTCCCAGTAGGTGCGCTCGACTCGGCGGGTCGTTCTGGTCGAGGTGCTCCGCCCAGAGCATGAAGTACGACCAGTCCGGCTGGGCGTCGAGCAGCTCGGGCGCGGGAACCGCACCGACCTCGCCGAGCGCGATCGGACGACCGGCGGCCGCCTGCCGCATCGCGTCGTAGTCGGCCTGCGACGGCGTCGCCTTCTCCCAGATGTCGATGCTGGCGACGTCCACCCCGGTCATCGCCGGGCCAAGTAGTCCCGCAGCCCGGTGATGCCGGAGTCCTTGACGTTCCAGTTCCACCACGGGGAACGGCGTTGGCGGGTATTCGCCGCGGACTGCTCCGATCGCCGATCCCGGCCCGAGCGCGAGGGGGTCACCGGTTCAGCCGCTCAGACCCCCGGCCGGCGGAGTGGTCCGCCACTGCTCGATGGCGGGCCGCACGGCGTCGGCGAGCATCGGCAGTTGCGGCACGAGAGCCAGGCACGCCACCGACCGCAGCGCCCCGACGGCGTTGACGAACCGCAGCACGCGCTGGTCGAGCCGCCGCAGGCCCAGCGACCGGGCGCGGGCGTCGTAGGCCGCCTCGCACTCGGGACCGAAGGCCGCCAGGTCCCACTCGACCGGGCCGAGCGTGACCAGCTCGAAGTCCGCGTAGAGCTCGCCGTCGGGAGTGCGGACGATGTTGAACGGCGGCGCGTCTCCGTGGATCGGCTGCAGCTCCGCTCCGAACTCCGCCTCGAACGCCTCGCGGGAGCTCACCAGCGGTTCCAGCACCGCCCACTCCCGCCGGGCGCGGTCGAGATCGGCCGGGTCCAGCAGATCTCGCCGCGCTTCGAGGTCGACGAGGGCATCGCTGATCATCCGGGGTTCGGCGGCCGACAGGAACGGCAGCTCGCCGGGGTACCCGCGCAGCGCCTGGTGCAGGTCGGCGACCAGCCCGGCGTTGCGCGCGCAATCGGGTTCGGCGGCGTCGAGGATCTCGGTGAACCGCCAGAACGTCATCGAGAACCCGTCGCGCTGGACGGGTTCGGCGGGCACCAGCGGACTCGGCGGGATCACGGGGTGCCCCTGCTCAGCCAGCCACGCCACCACGTCGAGCTCGGTGCGCTGCCGCGTCGTCTGGACCGCGATGCCGCTGGACCGGGGCAGCACCACCGGCGCCCGGACGACCACCGGAGCCGGTGCGAGGTGCACGACGACGGAGAACAGGTCGTGCAGCACGCGCCCCGCTCACGTCGAGGCCGAGCTCCCGGCCGGCGGTCACCGCCGCGCTCACCGCTCGTGAAGTGCGTTGTCGATCGTCCGCTCGCATCCCGCTGATGTTGCCGCGCGGAGCGACCCGGCGCGAGCGATTTTGCGATCAGCAGCGTCAGCAGCGCGAGCGCGGCCGCCGCGACCGCGACCCAGGACGTCGCCGTGCTCAGCGGTTCTCCGAGCGCGATGATGCCGACCGCGATCGCCGGGCACCCCGCACCCAGGTAGAAGGCGAGGTAGAGCGCTCCGGTGATCGCGCCGCGCTGCGCCGGAGGTGCCGTCCGCTCGACGGCGGCGGCGGCGCCCCCGTAGGCCAGTCCGTGCCCGGCGCCTGCCGTGACGGCTGCGACCAGCGTGACCAGCGGGGAACCGCCACCGGCCAGTGCCAGCAGCACGAGGCTGACGAACAGCGCGCGCAGCCCGTGCAGCTGCGCGCGGTGCGCTCCCCAGCGGCTCACGAGCGGCTGGGTCAGCACCGAGCAGATCAGGACCGCGCCGAGCACGGAGCCGGACACCGCCAGATCGGTGTGACCTGCGCGGTCGAGCAGGGCGGGGATCAGGGAGAGGAACAGGCCGACCGCGGTCCAGGCGAGGAACCCGGTCGCGGCGGAGACGCCGAACACCGACCGCACGCCCGCCGGGATCCGCGGCCGGGTCGGCCGCCACCGGCCGCTCGGCGCGGAGACGGGCAGGGCGGAGACGCGGGACCAGCCGTACCCCAGCGCCACCAGGTGCAGGACGAAGGGCAGCATGAACGGCGCCGGGGCGTGCTCGGCGAGCACGCCGCCCACGATCGGCCCGGCGGCGGTGCCGGCCACGAACGCCGTGCTGGCCAGCAGCGCACCCCGCTCACGGGCGTTCTGGCTGATCAGCACGCTCGCGGCGCCGGTCGCCGTGCCCAGCGCGATGCCCTGCGCGGCACGCCCGGCCACCAGCCACAGCGGACCGGAGGCGAGAGCGAAGCACAGCGAGGCGACGGCTCCCGCGATGAGGCTCGCGCGCAGCACCGACCGCGGGCCCACGACGTCGGTCGCCGGTCCCAGGAGCAGCAGAGCAGGTGCGCTGACCAGTGCGAACGTGGCGTAGATCAGCGTCATGGACAGGTCGCCGAACCCGAAGTCGTGCTGGTACCCGGGCAGCAGCGGGCTCGGGAGGTAGGCGCCGATGGTGAGCACGACGAGGACGTAGAGGCCGGTGTGGGTCGAGCGGGACGGGGCGGGAGCTGTGAGCGTCACGGTGCCAGCTTGCCGAGGAAGAATGCTGAGGAAAACCAAACGTTTCTCGCCAAGACCGTGCAAAATGGCCGTATGATCGATCCTCGGCTCAAGGTGCTGCAGATGGTCTCCCACCACGGCACCGTCACGGCCGCCGCGGGCGCGCTGAACTACACGCCCTCGGCGGTGTCGTACCAGCTCCGCCAGCTCGCCGACGAGCTCGGAACGGAGCTGGTGATCCAGTCCGGCCGCGGCATCAGGCTCACCGCCGCCGCCCGCACCGTGCTGCGCCACGCCGAGGTGCTGCACGCCCAGGTCGAGCGCGCCTACGCCGAGCTCGCCGCCACGGCCGAACAGCCCAGCGGCTCGTTCGCGCTGTGCGGCTTCTCCACCGCCGCCACCCGCCTGCTGCCGCCGGCCGCGGCGGCGCTGCGCGAGCACTACCCGCAGGTCCAGGTCCGGGTGATCGAGGCCGAACCGGCGCGCTGCTTCGACCTGCTGCTCTCCGGCGACGCCGACCTCGCTCTGGTGATCAACATCGCGGACCTGCCGCCGTCCGCGGATGAGCGCTTCGAGCAGCAACAACTCCTCGACGACCCGCTGGACCTGGTGGTGCCGGTCGGTCATCGGCTGGCCGAGCGCTCCCGGGTGTCGCTGGCCGACGTCGCCGACGAGCAGTGGATCGTCGGACGCCCCGGCAGCACCTACCACCAGCTGGTGCGCGCCGCCTGCATGTCGGCGGGGTTCAGCCCGAACGTCGCGCACTACGCCGACGAGTGGGACACCGGAACGGCTCTGGTCGCGCACCACTTCGGCATCATCCTGGTCCCTCGCCTGGCCCGCCTGCACGACTGGCCGGTCGTGCGCGTCCCCCTGCACGGCGAACCCGCCCCGGCCCGCAGGATCCTCGCCGCCACGCGGCTCGGCGGCAGCAGCCACCCGCTCGCCGAAACGGCGCTCGCCGCGATCACCACCACGGCGAAGACCCTGCTGCCCACGCCCTGAGCTCAGCGCACCCCGATCACCGCGAACGGGCCCACGTCCTGCCGGACGAACCCGGGCGAGTCGAACAGGGCGGGGTCGAACCGCACGTCGTAGACCTGCACGTTGGGCTGGTGCGGGAACGCGTCGTGGGACAGCCTGATGTGCAGGCCGTCCGGTTGCCGCCGCAGCACGAACGCGTTCGGCGCCGCGAACTCGCCGCGCCGCAGCAGCTCCCGCAGCCTGCCCGGATCGCCGGCTTGGGCCCACCGGGAGATCGCGGCGGAGCGGTCCTCGTACCGGGACAGCGGGTTGGCGTAGTGCGGCGTCTCCTGCTGGAAGCCCCAGAACGGCGCGAACGACAGCAGCGGGTAGTGAGCCGTCAGCAGCACGGTGTCCGAGGGCTCGCGGCCGGTCGTCTCGCGCACCGCGCGCAGCAGGTCGTCGTGCCAGGCGCCGTCCACGGCGGGGTCGTCCTGGCGCTGCGCGTTGCTGCCCGTCGGGTAGTAGTCAGTGTAGGCGGGCTGGGCGGCCTCGGCGATCTCGGAGGTCAACGCCGTTTCCACGACGCCGACCGAACCGGCCAGTCCCAGCAGGAACGCCAGCGCCGCGGCCTGGACCCGCACGCGCTCCGGCACCAGCGGCAGGATCCGCCGCCGCAGTTCCAGCAGCCCCAGCACACCGGCGACGGCCAGCGCCACCTCGAGCACCACCGTCACGCGGAACGCCAGCAGCGTCGTGTGCGCTGCGACGGCCACCGTCGACAGCCCGAACCACAGGTAGACCACGCCGGTGAGCACCAGCAGCGCCGCGGCCACCTCGCTGTGCCGGAAGGCCAGCACCGACCAGCAGAAACCGGCCAGGCACAGCATCCCGAGCAGCGAGGGTTCCAGGAACGGCAGCGGCGGCACCGATTCCGGTGGCAGGTAGTTGTTCGCCGCTCCCGCCGACGGCGCCCCGCCCAGCCGCGCCACCAGGAACGGTCCCCAGCTGATCAGCGCCACCAGCCCGGCGACCGCGCCGATCCCGAGCACGCGGGGCGCGAGTTCGCGGGCGGGACGGATCCGCCGCGCGGCGAGCACGACCGCCATCGTCACCACCACGGCTGTCGCGAACGCCAGGTGCAGGGCGTAGGTCAGTCCCGCGAAGCCGAGGAACACCCCCACGCCGATGACGGCCCCGACGTGCCGGTGCGCCCGGCAGCGCAGCAGGTGCCAGGCCACGACGGCGACCGGCGGGAGCCAGGCCGCCGCCATCCACGCGTACGGCTCGTCGAACCCGTGCAGCAGCCCCGACAGACCGGTGGCGACGGCGGCGAGCACCGCGATCCGCCGACGCAGGACCGCGCTCCACAGCACGAAGGCGACGACCGCGGTGACCGCGACGGTCATCAGCGCGAACGGTTTGAACGCCGCCCAGGCGGGCATGCCGGTCAGCTCGGCGAAACGCCCGCCGAGCCAGAACCAGCCCGCCGGGTAGTACGGCGGCAGATCCGCGTAGTTCATGTCCGCGAGCACCGGCGAGTCCGCCAGCCGCGTCAGGTACTGCGTCCGGAACATCTGGTCGATCGAGGTGCCGCCGTAGTAGAGCCGGGTCGGCTCCAGCGGCCACGCCAGCACGGAGGTGACCAGCGCGGACAGCGCCACCCACACCGCGGGGACTGGCGTGCGGCTCGCCGCGCCGAGCAGCGCGCCGCCGAGCAGCAGCGCGAGCAGGACGGCCGCGCCGGCGGTGGCCGCGACCTCCGGCAGGGCGGTCGGCTCGCTGAGCCCGAACCGCGCGATCGGCAGCTGCACCGCCAGGCTCGTGACGGCCGCGACGACGACCGCCGCCCCCAGCTCACCGATCAGCAGCACCGCCGACCGCGACCGAAGACACCCCTGCGCAGCCGAATGTTCCACGATCAAGTGACCTTAGGTGGTCACACCCGCACGCCGAGCGCGCAAACGGAGTCCCTCATCCGCCCGATCGACCCAGCGGCCCGCACCCCTTGCCGCCCGCGATCAGCAGTGAGGCGCGACTCAACAAAACATGCCCCTGGGAACAGTCGTCGCAGGGGTGTTGTTGACTCCGGTTGTGAGTGTTGAGCAGCAGAAACGTCGGGGTCGGGTTCGTGCCGCCGAGCTGGTGGGGCGGCAGTGGTTGAACACCGGGGGCAAGGAGCTCCAGCTCCAGGACTTCCGGGGCAAGGTCGTCGTCCTGGACTTCTGGACGTTCTGCTGCATCAACTGCCTGCACGTGATCGACGAGCTCCGCCCGCTCGAAGCCGAGTTCGCCGACGTGGTCGTGACCGTCGGCGTGCACTCGCCGAAGTTCGAGCACGAGGCCGATCCGGACGCCCTGATCGCCGCCGTCGAGCGCTACGCCGTGCACCACCCCGTGCTCGACGACCCCGAGCTGACCACCTGGCAGAACTACGCCGTCAAGGCCTGGCCGACGCTGGTCGTCATCGACCCCGAGGGCTACGTCGTGCACGTCGCGGCCGGTGAGGGGCACGTCGAGGCGCTGCGCAGCGTGATCACCGAGGTCGTCGCCGAGCACGAGGCCAAGGGCACCCTGCACCGCGGCGACGGCCCGTACGTGCCACCGCCCGCGCCGGAGACCACGCTGCGGTTCCCCGGCAAGGTCATCGCGCTGAACAGCGGGAACCTGCTGGTCTCGGACTCGGCGAACCACTCGCTGGTGGAGTTCGAGCCCGACGGCGAGACCGTGGTGCGCCGCATCGGCACCGGTGAGCGCGGACGCGCCGACGGCGTGCAGCCGACCTTCGCCGAGCCCGCCGGGCTCGCGGCGCTGCCGGACGAGGTCGCGGCGGCGGTCGGCTACGACGTGGTCGTCGCCGACACCGTGAACCACCTGCTGCGCGGTCTGCGGCTCTCCGACGGCACCGTGACGACCCTGGCCGGCACCGGCGAGCAGTGGCGGGACGGGTCCGACAGCGGCCCGGCGCTGGAGACACCGCTGACCAGCCCGTGGGACCTCGCGTGGTGGGAGCCCGCCGGGGGCGTGGTGATCGCCATGGCGGGCAACCACACGCTCGGCTTGTTCGACCCGAGCACCGGCGAGGTCCGCCGGTTCGCGGGCACCACCGTCGAAGGGCTGCGCGATGGTGCAGCTGACCAGGCGTTCTTCGCGCAGACCTCCGGTCTCGCCGACGGCGGCGACCGGCTGTGGATGGCCGACTCGGAGACCTCCGCGCTGCGCTGGGTGGAGGTCGACGGCGACGGCTTCGCGATCCGCACCGCCGTGGGCACCGGCCTGTTCGACTTCGGCCACGCCGACGGTCCGGCGGGCGAGGCGCTGCTCCAGCACCCGCTGGGCGTCGCCGTGCTGCCGGACGGTTCGGTCGCGGTCTGCGACACCTACAACGGCGCGATCCGCCGCTACGAGCCCGCCACCGACGAGGTGACGACGCTGGCCACCGACGTCTCCGAGCCCTCCGGCGCGGCCGTCGTCGACGGCGAGCTGGTCGTGGTCGCCTCCGCCGCCCACCGGCTGGAGCGCCCGGTCCCGCCCGGCCTGGCCGCGAAGCTGATCAGCGGCGCGTCGCAGCAGGTCAAGCGGCCCGCGACCGAGATCGCCCCGGGTGAGGTGGAGCTCGCGGTGGTGTTCACGCCGCCGCCGGGCACCAAGCTCGACGAGCGCTACGGGCCCTCCACCCGCCTGGAGATCACCTCCACGCCCGAGGACCTGCTGGTCGAGGGCGCGGGCGTGGGCACCGACCTGACGCGTCGCCTCGTGCTGGCCGACGGGATCGAGCACGGCGTCCTGCACGTGGTCGCCCAGGCCGCCAGCTGCGACGACGACGATGAGGTCGAGCACCCGGCGTGCCGGTTGACGCGGCAGGACTGGGGCGTGCCGGTCACGATCTCGGTCGGCGGCCCGGACCGGCTGCCGCTGGTGATGGGCGGTCTCGACGCCTGATCGGCGCTGCCGGGGTGAATTGAGACCTATCTGGTATTCGAGCTCGAAACCCCTGGTCATGGGGATGTGGACGGGGTCGCTCTCGGTTGGGGGCGGCCCCGTCGTCGCGCGCTGCCCAGGAGAATCGCGAATCGCGTGGTCAAGGCCGTGTTTTGAGGGCCCCCTGGCCCCCGGGTCACCCGGTGGTGGCAAGTAAACTTTTCGGGTGACCGATGCCAAGCTCGAAATCCAGATGCTGCACGACAGGGTCATGGTGCGCATCGCCGCTGAATCCGGAGAACGCCGCAGCAGCGGCGGCATCGTGATTCCGGCGACCGCGCAGATGGCCAAGCGGCTGATCTGGGGAGAGGTCTTCGGCGTGGGAAGTCACGTGCGGACCGTCAAGGTCGGCGACCAGGTCCTGTTCAACCCCGACGAGCAGTTCGAGGTCGAGGTCCAGGGGCAGGCGTACCTGGTGATGCGGGAGCGGGATCTGCACGCCGTGGCCACGGAACAGACCGAGCAGGGCACGGGCCTGTACCTGTAGTCGGCGCCCCGCGCCGGGATCCCGGCGAGCGCGGGCGAGCGAGCACTTCCACGCCCCCACCGCACGACCGACAGGAGAAGGGGAAGCGGTGCCGGAAAACCACGACAACCGCCCTGGTGCGGACCCGTCCACCGAACGGCTGCGCACCGACTCGGACCAGCGGAACGCGTCCGACGCCGAGACCACGCAGGCCTGGCCCGTCCAGGACCCCCAAGCCCAGGGCGGAGCACCCGCGCCGGAGTCGGACAGCGAGCGCACCCAGCAGATCGCCGCGCTGCCCGCGGACTTCAGCGGCTTCCCCATCGGCGCCACGCAGACCATCGCTGCCGTCGGCTCCGATGAGCCCACGGGCTACCACGGTGCCGAGCAGACCAATCCCGGTGCGACGCAGATGTTCGGCGGCCAGCAGGGCGGCGTCGGGGGCAGCCAGCTGGGCTGGAACACCTCCGACGAACCCACGCCCGCCGACGAGAAGCGGCAGAAGCTGCTCAAGGGCGGTCTGATCGCCGGTGCCGCCGCCGCTGCGCTGGTGCTGCTCTACGTCGGCGACCTGCTGTTCACCAGCGGATCGCTGCCGCGCGGCACCGTCGTCGCCGGTGTCGACGTCGGCACCCTCGACCCGGCCGCCGCCGAGAGCAGGCTCCGCGACGAGCTCGAACCCGGCCTGAGCAAGCCCGTGCGGCTGCAGGTCGGTGACCGCGGCGCCACCGTCAAGCCCGACGAGGTCGGGTTGCAGATGGACTGGGCCGAGACCGTCAAGAAGGCCGACGACCAGCCGCTGAACCCCTTCACCCGGATCGGCTCGCTGTTCAGCACCCACGACGTGACCCCGGTCAGCCGCAGCGACCGCGAGCAGCTGGTGGCCGCGCTGCAGGAGGTAAGCCCGCAGCTGGGCCTGGAGCCCACGGACGGCAACATCCGCTTCGAGGGCACCACGCCGATCCCGGTGAACCCGGTGCCCGGACAGAACCTCGACATCCAGCACGCGGCCGACGCGGTGCAGGCCGAGTGGGCTGAAGGCCGGCCGATCTCGCTGCCGGTCACCCAGCTCCCGGTGAGCACCACCAGGGAGGGCGTGCAGAAGGCGCTGCACGAGATCGCCGAGCCCGCCGTGGCCTCGCCGGTGACCGTTCGCGGTCAGGGCAAGAACGCGACGCTGGCTCCGGAGGTGATCGCCGAGGCGCTGCGCTTCACCCCCGACGGTCACGGCGGCCTGAAGGCGAGCCTCGACGGTCCCGCGCTGGTGGGCGCCATCGAACCGCAGCTGCGCGACACCATGAAGCCCGGCAAGAACGCCGAGATCAAGCTGGAGAGCGGCGCTCCGGTCGTGCACCCGTCGGAGGACGGCGTCGGCGTCGACTGGGAGAAGAGCCTCGCACCGCTGCTGGACACCCTGCGCAAGCCGCAGCAGCGCGCGATCCAGGCGGTCTACGTGCCGGCTCCGGCGCAGTTCACCACCGACCAGGCCAACCAGCTCGGCATCCGCGAGGTCGTCGGCGAGTTCCAGACCGGCGGTTTCGAACCGGCTTCCGGCGTCAACATCCGCCGGGTCGCCGAGCAGGTCAACGGCGCGGTGCTGCGCCCGGGCGAGACGTTCAGCCTCAACGGCTACACGGGACCGCGCGGTGTTCCGCAGGGCTACGTGGAGTCGGGGATCATCGAGGACGGTCACCCGGGCAAGGCCGTCGGCGGCGGCATCTCGCAGTTCGCGACCACGCTGTACAACGCCTCGTACTTCGCGGGCATGAAGGACGTCGAGCACAAGGCGCACAGCTACTACATCAGCCGCTACCCGGCCGGTCGCGAGGCCACGGTGTTCCAGAGCCCGAACGGCAAGAGCATCATCGACGTGAAGTTCAAGAACGTCTCCAAGAGCGGCATCATGATCACCACGGAGTGGACTCCGTCGTCGATCAAGGTGAAGCTGTGGGGCACCAAGCAGTTCGACGTGCAGTCGTCGACGGGCCCGCGCACCGAACCGACGCCGCCGACCGAGAAGCCCGGTCCGGCCACCGGTCCGTGCAGCCCGAGCAAGGGCGCGCCGGGCTTCACCGTCGTCGACACCCGCACCATCCGGGACATCACGACCGGCGAGGTCCGCACGGAGAACCAGAAGGTCAAGTACAACCCGCAGCCGATCATCCACTGCCCACCGCCACCGCCACCGCCGCGCTGATCAGTGACGACGAGGGCCTCTCCCGCTCCGGGAGGGGCCCTCGTCGTCATGGGGACAAGTCGACATCCCCGGCGGGGCACTTGTCGAGATGGGTGCGAGCGGGCGGCCCCGGTCCGAACCGCCCGTGATCGAAGTCCCCTTTCGTCCGGACAGTTCGGACAGCTCGGGCCGCAACCGCCCCCGGTGCCGAGGGTGGCGGGATGTCGACATATCGGTCGGCAGGGTTCCGATTCGGCCACTGTGCGTGGTGATCGGTGGGGCTCGGACCGTGGTGGTGGACACAGACCTGCGGGGTTCGGGCTGGTGAGGAGGCTGTGGTTCTGGTGCGAAAGCGGCGCGAGCGCCGAAAATCCTTTCGCTCGGCCGGTCCTGGTGAGGCAGGTTTGCCGCGCGGTGGCCGACGGGTTGATCGCGGTTTTCGACGAACTTGATGGATTCGCAACACGAGGTATTGGGTTTACGTCCGATCGAGTGGCACCATTCGAGCACCCGCGTTCTCACCTACTAGGAGTTACATCGTGGCGCGTCGCAGAACCCTCCGTGCGCTGGCAGTGCTGCCCGCGCTGACCCTGGCTGTGGCAGTGACAGGTTGTGTCGAATCCACGACGAGCGGCGGTGCCCAGGGCGGCGGCGAACTGAGCCTCATCGCTCCCGGTTCGCTGACCACCTGCACCCACCTCCCCTACGAGCCGTTCCAGTTCCCCGGCGAAGGCGGCAAGATCGTCGGCTTCGACGTCGAGCTGGTCGACCTGGTCGCGCGCGACCTCGGTGTGCAGCAGAAGATCGTCGACGCGCCATTCGACGAGGGCATCCAGTCGGGTGAGTCGCTCAACAGCGGTCAGTGCGACGTGGCCGCCGCCGCGATGACCATCACCGACTCCCGCAAGCAGAACCTGGACTTCTCCGACCCGTACTTCGACGCGGAGCAGGCCCTGATGGTCAAGAAGGGTTCGGGATTCACCGACCTGTCCCAGCTGCGCGGCAAGAAGCTGGGCGTGCAGGTCGGCACCACCGGCAAGGACTACGCCGAGGCGCACAAGGCCGAGTTCGGCTACGAGGTCGTGGACTTCGACGACCTCGCGCTGCAGCAGACCGCCGTCAAGACCGGTCAGGTCGACGCCGCGATCAACGACAACGGCGTGCTCTACAACTTCGCCAAGAACAACCCGGACACCGAGGTCACCAAGGAGTTCGTGACCGGCGACAAGTACGGAATCGGTGTCCGCAAGGGCAACACCGCGCTGCTGACCAAGGTCAACGAGGCTCTCGCCAAGGCCAAGCAGTCCGGAGAGTACGACCGCATCTACGAGAAGTGGTTCGGCAAGAAGCCGGAGTGACCCGCTGATACGTGGCACCTCGGGGCCGGCGTCGAACACGCCGGCCCCGAGCGGTGCAGCGGGGCCGCGAACACCGTCGCGGTAGCCCGCCGGACACATGGAGAGAAGTCGATGACAACCGAGATCGAGCGGCCCAAGGTAGGCATGGGCCGACGACAGCGGGCGCGGCTCAACCTCGGCATCCAGTACGCGGTGCTGGTCGTGCTCGCCCTGCTGGTGATCTTCATCGCGGACTGGGGTTCGATCGGCCGGGCGTTCTTCAACGTCGAGGTCGCCCAGGCCCAGTTCCCCGACGTGATCACCACCGCCCTGCTCAACACCATCATCTACACCGCGGTGGGCTTCGCGTTCGGCCTCGCCCTGGCGATCGTGCTGGCGCTGATGAAGATGTCGCCGGTCGCCCCCTACCGGTGGATCGCCACCGGCTACATCGAGCTGTTCCGCGGACTTCCCGCGCTGCTGGTGTTCATCGCGTTCGGCTACGGCATGCCGATCGCCTTCGGGCTGAAGTTCAACAACCTCTCGACCGTGATGCTCAGCCTCGGCCTGGTCGGCGCCGCCTACATGGCCGAGACGATCCGGGCGGGCATCCAGGCCGTGCCGAAGGGGCAGGTCGAGGCGGCCCGCTCGCTGGGCATGTCCTCGAGCCGCACGATGGTGACCGTCGTGCTGCCGCAGGCCTTCCGGATCATCCTCCCGCCGCTGACCAACGAGCTGATCCTGCTGACCAAGGACTCCTCGCTGATCTACCTGCTGGGTCTGTCGGTCGGCCAGTACGAGCTCGCCAAGTTCGGGCGCGGCGCGCTGAACCAGTACCAGTCGCTGACGCCGATCCTGATCGCCGGTCTGTGCTATCTGATCATCACGATTCCGCTGTCTCGCGTTTCCGACCTGCTGGAGCGCAAGTTCGGCGGCGTCCGGACCAAGGGGGCCACCAAGTGAGCGACGTGATGATCGAGCTCTCCGGGCTGAGCAAGTCCTTCGGCTCGCTGGAAGTGCTGCGCGACATCGACCTGCAGGTCCAGCGCGGCGAGGTCGTGTGCGTCATCGGACCGTCCGGGTCCGGCAAGTCGACCCTGCTGCGCTGCGTGAACCTGCTGGAAGAGCCGTCGGCGGGCACGGTTTCGGTCGACGGCACCGAGCTGACCGACCCGGACACCGACCTCGACGGCTCCCGGCGTCACGTCGGCATGGTCTTCCAGCAGTTCAACCTCTTCTCCCACCTGTCGGTGCTGGAGAACCTGACGGTGGCGCAGCGCAAGGTGCTGGGGCGCTCGAAGGAGGAGGCGGAGAAGGTCGCCGAGGAGAACCTGGCCAAGGTCGGGCTCTCCGAGAAGGCCGGCTCGATGCCCGCGCAGCTCTCCGGCGGTCAGCAGCAGCGGGTCGCGATCGCGCGGGCGCTGTCGATGAACCCGCACGTGATGCTCTTCGACGAGCCGACCTCGGCGCTGGACCCGGAGCTGGTCGGCGACGTGCTCGGCGTGATGCGCCAGCTCGCCGACGAGGGCATGACGATGCTGGTGGTGACCCACGAGATGCAGTTCGCCCGGGAGGTCGCCGACCGCGTCCTGTTCATGGACGGCGGCGGCATCGTCGAGCAGGGCCCGCCGGCCGAGGTCATCGGCAATCCGAAGGAGGAGCGCACCCGCACCTTCCTGGCCCGGGTCCTGGATCCGATTCATACGGATTAGGTGGCTGCTTTGCGTGGCGGTGCGGGTGGGGAACCTCGGACGTCCTCTGGCTCCGGGATCCGCGACTTGAGTATGTCGAATACGCGGCGCTGCGGCTGTCCTCCCCAGCGAACGTCTGAGAACCCCCGGCGGTGCCGGTTGCTGAGGTGGGGCAAGGAGAAAGCACCTTCGGTGCTTGCCTGACGTGGGATGGCTTGAAGTTGATCTGCGTTGAGCTGCGGGCGGCCCCGGCGTGTTGGTTTGCGACACGCCGGGGTCGTTTCACGTGGAACGGGAGTCAAGTACGCCATCCCGGTGTTTTCCGGCGCGGGACGAAACCTGTTGTCGTGGTGAGACGTCCTAATAGGTAGATGATCGACGACGCGTCACGCGGTTTCGGGGGCTACGGGTGCCTAGCGGCAAGGTGAGGGAGAACGGCAACGGTCCGCTGACCGCGGCCGAGCGGCGAGTGGACGAGTTGCTGCGGCAGGGCAGACCGGAGACGCCGGAAGGCGAACCGCTCGACGTGCTGGCCGAGGAGTTCGAGCCGGACAAGGAGGTCCGCGGCGAGTTCCTCACGCGGCGGCTGGTCGACTCGCCGGACGAGGCGAGCTGGCGGCCCTTCACCAGGAGGGCCCGGCAGCAGCCGGTGATCCTCATCGAGGACGCGGTGATCAGCGGCTGCCTGGACCTGCGCGCCGCCGAACTGCCCTACCTGCTGGAGTTCGTCCGCTGCCGGTTCCTCGAAGCGCCCGACGTCCGGCAGGCGTCGTTGGCCGGACTGGTGCTGCGGAACTGCCTGCTGCCGGGGATGCAGGCGCGGAACCTGCGCACCACCAGCGACACCCACCTGCTGCACTGCACCAGCCGCGACGGCGTCATCGACCTCGCCGACGCCGAGCTCGGCGGTTCGCTGCTGCTCAACGGCAGCGACCTGAACAACCCCGGCCGCCGCGCCATCTACGCCGACCGGCTGACCGTGGCCGGGGCGATGCTGGCGATGGGGATCACCGTCGCGGGCGAGATCCGCATCCCCGGAGCCAAGATCGGCGGCAACCTGACGCTGGCCGGTGCCACGCTGCGGAACCGGGGCCGGTTGGCGCTCAACGCCAACGGCATCCAGCTCGGCGGTTCGCTGCGCTGCGACGCCGACCCGAACACCGGCAAGTCCTTCACCGTGGCCGGGCTGGTGTTCATCCCGAGCGCGAACATCGCCGGTGATCTGCGGATGCGGGACGCCGTGCTGGAACCCGGGATGAGCCCGCCCAGGCGCGGCGAGTCGCCCTACGACGACCCGACCAGCACGCTCATCGCCGACCGCAGCCACGTGCACGGCGACGTCGAGATGGACGAGAACTTCCGCAGCGGCGGGACGATCCGCATGGTCAGCGCCCGCATAGAGGGAGACCTGCGGTTGTCCGGCGCGCAGATCGACCTGACGTGGGCGCAGTCCGCGCGGGCAGCGGTGGACCGCTCGCTGCGCGCCCTGCACATCGACGGCACCGAGATCCGCGGCAACCTCGCGGCGGGCCGGGTCAACGTCTGGGGCGAGTGGCGGATGACCGACGTCCAGGTGCACGGCAGCTTCCAGCTCAACCGGGCTCGGCTGACCGGTGCGCGCACCGACGTGCTGCAGGCGAGCCGGATGACCGTCGGCAGCAACTTCGACTGCCGGGAAGCCGACATCAGCGGGTCGATCCAGCTGCAGGGCGCCTCGATCGGCGCCAACCTCGACCTGCGGGCCAGCGAGCTCACCAAACCCGCCTGGCACCGCCACAAGCTCGCCTACAAGCCCTCGGTGGACCTGCGCGGAGCGCGGATCGCGCGGGACCTGGTGTGCGCCTCGGGCGTCCGGCCGTTCCTGGCCGAAGGCGAGGTGCAGCTGCGCCGGAGCGAGATCGGCAGGCAGGCCAACTTCTGGGGAGCCCGGCTCGGAGACGGGTTGAGCCGCAACGCCATCAACGGGTTCGGCCTGGTCGCCCAGGAGCTGACGCTCAGCGTCGAGGACCCGCCGAAGGGCCGGATCCTGCTGCGGCAGGCCCAGTGCGAGCTGCTCGCCGACAACGCGCGGCTGTGGGAGGCCAGCGGCGGGGTCGACGTCGAGGACTTCAGCTACGACAACTTCACCGACAGCGTCGAACCCACCGACGTGGACAAGGTCAAGGAGCGGCTGGCCTGGCTGCGCGCCAACTCCGGCGACCGCTACCAGCCCGGGTCCTACGACCAGCTCGCGCACGTCTTCAGCGGCAACGGCAACGAGGAGCACGCGGTCACGGTGCTGATCGAGAAGCAGCGCCACCGCTACAAGGCGATCGCGGCCTCGACCCGGCCCGCGTTCCGCCCGCCGGTCCGGTTGTGGAGCCTGCTGCAACTGGCGACGGTCAGCTACGGCTACCGGCCGCTGCGCGCGCTGATCTGGCTGGTGCTGCTCACGGCCGCCGGCACCACGTGGTTCTCGGTGCACGGACCGCTGCAACCGGTCAACGACGAGGACCACCCGCACTGGAGCCCGCTGCTCTACACCGTCGACCAGCTGGTCCCGATCATCAACCTCGGCCACGACGTCATGTGGCGGACGCAAGGTCCGTCGCAGTGGATCACCGTCGCGCTCATCGCCGCGGGCTGGATCCTCGCCACCACGGTCGCGGCGGGCATCACCAGAGCTCTCCGCCGCGACATCCAGTGACCCCGCACCCGCCGAGGCGGCTGGATTCGAACTTCGCGCGAAGTTCGAAAAGGCCCGCCCCTTCGGGGGATTCCTGCCCTCCGTGCGGGTGGAATCCGGTTGTCGCGAGCTGATCTCGTGCTCAGATCGAGGGGTTTGGTCGCCTTGATCGGCTCGGGAGGTCTTCGTGGCGGGGTTGCGGTTGCCGGTGCTCGCCGGTGTCGGCGTGATGGCGTTGCTGTCGGCGGGAGTTCCCGCCGCGGCGCAGGAGGACGCGTTCGAGTACGTGGCGATGGGTGATTCGGCGGCGGCCGGCCCGCTGGTGCCGGGCCCGGACCCGCACCTGCTGTGCTTCCGCTCGGCGAACAACTACCCGCAGGTCGCGGCGGCCCGGTTGGGCGCGCAGCTCAAGGACGTGACGTGCTCCGGCGCGGAGACCGAGGACTTCTCCGGTCGCCAGCACCACGTGCTCCTTCCGCAGTACCACGCGTTGAGCGAGACCACCGATCTGGTCACGGTGACCATCGGCGGCAACGACATCGCCCTCGTCCAGGCGGCGGTGTCGTGCCTGAACGCGTTCCCGGAGCCGGTCGGCTCGTCCTGCGCGGACGGTTTCACCGCCAACGGCGACGAGTTGGCCGAGCGCATCGACGAGTTCACCCCGGACTTCGACGAGGCGCTGGAGGAGATCACCGACCGGGCGCCGCACGCGCGGGTCGTCGTGGTCGGCTACGGCACCTACCTGCCTCCGGGCGGCTGCTACCCGAAGCAGCCGATGTGGGCGCGCGACGCCGACTACATCCAGTCCACTGTGGACCAACTCAGCGCCAGGCTCGGTGACCGGGCTCGCGCGCACGGCGCGACGTTCGTCGACCTCGGCCCGGTCAGCGAGGGGCACGACGTCTGCCAGGCGCCGCAGGACAAGTACTTCGAGGGCGTCGTGCCGACCTCGTGGGCCGCTCCCCTGCACCCCAACGCCAACGGCATGACGGCCTTCGGCAACGCCGTCGCCGACGCGGTGTCCGAAGAGCTGCCGACCCGCGTGCGAGCGGCGCAGGCCAACTGATCGGCTGGGTGAGAACAGGTCCTCACGACCCCAGCAGCGTGTTCAGGCGGGGTGAGTAGGCGTGGTCGAACACCAGTGACGCCGCGCCGACCGCTGCGGCGTCCTCGCCGATCAGCGCGTTCTCCACGCGCACCGGGCGCACCTGCGGTGCCCACACCTGCGCGGTGATCACCTTCGAAACCCGGTTGCGGACCAGGTCGGAGACCTGCCGCAGCGCGGGTCCGCCGAGCACCACGCGGTCCACGTCGAGGACGCTGACCACCGAGGCGAGCGCTTGGCCGAGACGGGTCGCGGTCTGCCGCAGCACCTTGCGGGCCGCGACCTCCCCGGCCACCGCGTCCCGGCACAACTGGTCGTAGGCGGCGGCGACGGAGGTGGGCGCGGGCCGGCCGATGGCGGTCCGCCAGTCGGCGACGATGGAGCGCATCGAGCAGTACGCCTCCAGGCAGCCGCGCTTGCCGCAGTGGCACTCCCGGGAGCCCCCGCTGTGCACGTGCCCGATCTCGCCCGCGTTGTTGCTGACCCCGCGGTGCACCTGGTCGCCGAGCACGACGCCGATGCCCACGCCGGTTCCCAGGTAGACGTAGACGAACGAGCCGGAGCGCTGCGCGCAGCCGGACCAGCGCTCGCCGATCGCGGCGGCCGTGGCGTCGTTGTCCATCACCACCGGCAGCCCGAACCGCTCCTCGACGAGGTCGGCGAGCGGAACCTCCGTCCAGCCGTCGAGGTTGGGCGGGTCGAGGACCTTGCGGTGCGCGGGATCCAGCGGCCCGGGAACGGCGAGCCCCGCGCCGAGCACGCGGTCGGGTTCGAGCCCGGAGCGGCGCACCAGCTGCTGCCCGATGCGGGTCAGGGCGGCGGCGACCGAGGCGGGCGTGGCGTCGGCGGGCAGCCTGCGGGTGGTGCGCAGCCGGACGCCGCCGGCGAGGTCGACGAGCACTCCGGTGATGCGCTCGGGGTCGAGGTGCAGCCCGACGGCGGAGTAGGCGTCGGGCACGACCTTGAGCAGGACGCGGCGCTTCCCGCCGGTGGAGGGGGCGTGGCCGTTCTCGGTGACGAGCCCGTCGTCCATCAGGGCTCGCACGATGTTGGACATGGTCTGCGCCGTCAGCCCCGTGCGCTGGGCGAGTTCCACGCGGCTGATCTCGCCGTGGCGGCGGATCGTGTCCAGCACGACCGCGCGGTTGAACCCACCGACTCGGGGCAGGTTTGTGCCTTGCCACGACGGATTGGTCATGCAGCGCTCCTCGTTGAGACCCGCAAGATCATTGACTTGTACAAACGTTTGGACTTATGTTGCCCACGAGTGTGATCCGGATCTCAGGTTAGTCGCAAGCGTCACAGGCCGGAGGAGCCAGATGCGCCGGAGAACCGCGTTAGCCGCCATCCTCACCGCAGCCCTGGGCCTTTCCGCCTGCGGCGGATCCGCCGAGGACCCGAACACGATCACCGTCGCCTACCACCGCTACGGCAACACGCTGCAGGTCGACGCGCTGATGCAGCGCGTCAAGCAGCAGTACGAGCAGGCCAATCCCGGGAAGTTCGTCAAGCTCGATCCGGTCGTGGCACCCGAGAGCGAGTACCTGTCCAAGCTCCAGCTGCGGATGCGGTCGGAATCCACCGCGCCCGACGTGCTCTACGAGGACAGCTTCAACGTCAACTCCGACGTCGAGGCGGGATACCTGCTGCCGCTGGACGACCGGCTCGCCCGGTGGCCGGACTGGAACTCCTCCTACATCGGCACCACCAAGCAGGCGGGCAAGGCCGCCGACGGCCGGATCTACGGCGTTCCGCTCGACACCGACACCCGAGGGCTCTGGTACGACCGGAAGCTGTTCGCCGAGGTCGGACTGCCGGAGGAGTGGAAACCGCGCAGCTGGGACGACATCCTCGCCGCCGCCCGCCAGATCAAGCAGAAGCGCCCCGATGCGATCGGCATCGACATGCCGCTGGGCAAGGCCGAGGGCGAGTCGGTGAGCATGCAGACCGTCGAGATGCTGCTCTACGGAACCGAGACCGGCACCCTCTACGACGAGCAGCAGCGCAAGTGGGTGGTGCCCAGCAAGGGGTTCACCGACGCGATGGCCTTCATCTCCACCGCGGTCGGCGAGAACCTGACGCAGAGCAAGCCGCAGATCGCCGACGCCCAGTACGACAAGAACCAGCGCGACCAGCTGGCCCGCGAGGGCAAGGTCGGCATCCGGCTCGACGGCAGCTTCGCCTCCGGCAACTGGCGGGACTCCGGCTGGACGGACTGGACGAAGACCATGTCCGCGACACCCATGCCGACCCAGTTCGGCCAGGCGCCGGGAACCGTGACGCTCTCGGGCGGCTGGACGCTGGCGGTCAGCGCGGCCAGCGACAAGCCCGACGACGCCTTCGCGTTCATCACGCAGGCGTTGAGCGCGGACAACGTCGTGCAGTACTCGGCGGCCACCGGCAACCTGCCCGCGCGGGCCGACGCCGCGGCCGATCCCCGGGTGACCGAGGCCAACCCGCTCAACCAGTTCTGGATCGGCCTGCTGGCCAACACCCACTACCGGCCGGCGCTGCCGGAGTACCCGAAGGTCTCCGAGGAGATCCAGAAATCCGTGCTCGACGTCGTCGCGGGGCGACCGCCCGCCGAGGTGTCCGACCAGTGGTCGCAGCAGGTCTCGCGGATCGTGGAACCGGCCAACACCCGGGCCGGCTGACGATGTCGGCGGTGGGGCGGTGGCTGGCGCCGATGGCCCCGGCCGTGCTCCTGCTCGGGCTGTTCGTGATCGGGCCGATCCTGTGGAGCGGCTACGTCTCGTTCACCGACGCGGCCCTGACCGGTGCGGCGGCCGGCGATCCGGAGTTCGTCGGGCTGGACAACTACCGGCGGATGTTCGCCGATCCGGCGCTGTGGCACGCGGTCTGGGTGACCGTGGTGTTCACCGTGGGATCGGCGGTGATCGGGCAGAACTGCCTGGGCATGTTCATCGCGCTGCTGACCCGGCACCGCAACCGCTGGCTGCGCAACGCCGTCGGCATCGCGGTCGTGTCCGCGTGGGTGCTGCCGGAGCTGGTCGCGGCGTTCGCGATCTACGCGTTCCTCAACTCCGAGGGCACCCTGAACAACCTGCTGGTCGCGGTGGGGTTGGAAGGCGTGGACTGGCTGTACCACGCGCCGGTGCTGGCGGTGGTGCTCGGAAACGTCTGGCGCGGCACGGCGTTCTCGATGCTGGTCTACCAGGCCGCGCTCGCCGAGGTGCCCAGCGATCTCACCGAGGCCGCGGAGGTCGACGGCGCCGGGATGCTGCGCAGGTTCTGGCACGTCACGCTACCGGTGATCCGCCGGACGATCGCCACCAACCTGATGCTGATCACGCTGCAGACCATCGGCGTGTTCACGCTGATCTACGTGCTCACGGCGGGCGGGCCGAACGCGGCGACGCAGACGTTGCCGCTGCTGATGTACGACTCGGCGTTCGAGTTCGACGAGATCGGCTACGGCGCCACGATCTCCCTGGTCCTGCTGACGATCGGCGGCCTGTTCGCCGTGCTCTACGCCGTCAGCCTCGGTGATCCGGACGAGGAGGGGGCGTGATGGCCGGAGTCAGCGTCGCGAGGCGGCGCTCGGTGTCGGTGGTGGTGCACCTGGTCCTGGCGGTGGTCGCGTTGGCGTTCCTCGCACCGCTGCTGTGGCTGCTCACCGCGTCCTTCGACGCCGAGGCGCCGCTGTCGGCGCGGCTGCCGAGCGCGTTCACCCTGGACAACTTCGCCCAGGTGCTCACCTGGGAGACCAGCCTCCGTCCACTGTGGAACGGCCTGCTGATGTGCGGTGGCGCGGCGCTGGTCTCGGTGGTCTCGGCGGTGCTGTGCGCCTACCCGCTGTCGCGCTACCAGCTGCGGTTCCGCCGACCGTTCCTCTACCTCGTGCTGTTCGCCTCCGGGCTGCCGATGACCGCGGTGATGGTGCCGGTCTACAGCATGTTCGTGCAGGTGGAGCTGGTGGATTCGATGTTCGGCACGACGCTGTTCCTGGCGGCCACCTCGTTGCCGATCGCGATCTGGATGACGAAGAACTTCATGGACGGCGTCCCGATCAGCCTCGAGGAGGCCGCGTGGGTCGACGGCGCATCGGCGATGCAGGCGTTGCGCTCGGTGGTGCTGCCGCTGATCGTCCCCGGCATGGGCGTGGTCGCGATCTTCACGTTCATCAACGCCTGGGGGAACTTCTTCGTCCCCTTCATCCTGCTGCTCGACCCGGCGAAGCAGCCCGCCTCGGTGGGGGTCTTCGCCTTCTTCGGCCAGGGCGGGCTCATCGCCTACGGGCAGCTCGCCGCCTACTCGATCCTCTACACCGCACCGGTCATCGCCCTCTACCTGGTCGTCTCCCGCTACCTCGGCGGAGCCTTCAACCTGGCCGGGGCCATCAAGAACTAGGCGGGAGGACGGGTGGCGCGCAGTCGTTCTCGCACCACCCGCCCTCGCCGGTCATCGCTCGACGGACGCCGCTCGATCGCGGTCGTCGGTCTCGATCGGGACGGTCGCACCGTCTCCGTCGAGCCGCAGCGAGACGTGCACCGCTGCCGCGGCGATCAGGAACAGCACCAGAAATGCCAAGCCGGCCATGAGACACCCCCTCGTCCGATGGGCCGCTGCGCCATCGCAGTCGTCCATCAGACGCGCACGAGGGGTGGTGGGTTGCTCGGCCGCTGTCGACAACGCGAAAGCGGCGCCTCCGCTCGCGAGAGAGGAGGCGCCGCTTCGGGAACGCGCACGATGGACGTCCGCGTCAGGCGGGTGGGGTACCGGAGCTTCCCACGACGACCCGGTACCGCCGCCCGCCCAGGTCTCAGCCCAGACGCTGCTTGAGGGCTTCGAACTCGTCGCGCATCGAGGTGGGCAGGTCGTCACCGATGGTGTCGAACCACTCCTGGATCAGCGGCAGCTCCGCCTTCCACTCGTCGACGTCGACGTTGAGCGCGGTCTCGATGTCCTCGGCCGGGGTGTCCAGGCCGGTGACGTCGATCTCGGAGGCGGAGGGTACGCGGCCGATCGGGGTGTCCACGGCGGCGGCGTTGCCCTCGATCCGCTCGACGATCCACTTGAGCACGCGCGAGTTCTCGCCGAAGCCCGGCCACACGATCTTCTTGCCGGACTCGTCGCGGCGGAACCAGTTGACGTAGTAGATCTTCGGCAGTTTGGAGGCGTCAGCGTCCTTGCCGGTGTTCACCCAGTGCTGCAGGTAGTCGCCGACGTTGTAGCCGATGAAGGGCAGCATCGCCATCGGGTCGCGACGCACGACGCCGACCTGCCCGGACGCCGCGGCGGTCGTCTCCGAGGACATGGTGGCGCCCATGAACACGCCGTGCTGCCAGTTGAACGACTCGTTGACCAGCGGAACCGTGGTCTTGCGGCGCCCGCCGAACAGGATCGCCGAGATCGGCACGCCCTGCGGGTCGTCCCACTCCGGCGCCAGGATCGGGCACTGCGACATCGGCGTGCAGTAGCGGGAGTTCGGGTGCGCGGCCTTGACGTCGCTGTCCGGGGTCCAGTCGTTGCCCTTCCAGTCGGTCAGGTGCGCGGGCGTCTCGCCGCCCATGCCCTCCCACCAGACGTCACCGTCGTCGGTCAGCGCGACGTTGGTGAACAGCGAGTTGCCCTTCTCGATGGTGCGCATCGCGTTCGGGTTGGTGTGCTCATCGGTGCCGGGCGCGACGCCGAAGAAGCCGGCCTCGGGGTTGACCGCGTACAGGCGGCCGTCCTCGCCGAAGCGCATCCAGGCGATGTCGTCACCGAGGGTTTCGACCTTCCAGCCCGGGATGGTCGGCTGGAGCATCGCCAGGTTGGTCTTGCCGCACGAGGAGGGGAACGCGGCCGCGATGTAGTGGACCTTGTTCTCCGGGGAGATCAGCTTGAGGATCAGCATGTGCTCGGCGAGCCAGCCCTCGTCGCGCGCCATCGCCGAGGCGATGCGCAGCGAGTAGCACTTCTTGCCCAGCAGCGCGTTGCCGCCGTAGCCGGAGCCGTAGCTCCAGATCATCCGCTCCTCGGGGAAGTGGGTGATGTACTTGGTGTCGTTGCACGGCCACGGCACGTCTTCCTGGCCCGGCTCCAGCGGTGCGCCCACGGAGTGCAGGGCGGGGACGAACTTGGCGTCGGTGCCCAGGCGCTCCAGCACCTTCGCGCCCATCCGCGTCATGATGTGCATCGAGACCACGACGTACTCGGAGTCGGTGATCTCCACGCCCAGCTTCGGCTCTTCGGCGCCCAGCGGGCCCATGCAGAACGGGATGACGTACATCGTGCGACCACGCATGGAGCCCCGGTAGAGCTCGGTCATGGTGGCCTTCATCTTGGCCGGGTCCATCCAGTTGTTGGTGACCCCGGCGTCCTTCTCCTCGACCGAGCAGATGTAGGTCCGCTCCTCGACGCGCGCCACGTCGGACGGGTCGGACGCCGCGTAGAACGAGTTCGGCTTCTTGTCGAGACGCTTGAAGGTGCCGGCCTCCACGAGGCGGCCGGTCAGCCGCGTCCATTCGTCCTGCGAACCGTCACACCACACCACGCGATCGGGTGTGGTCAGCTCCGCGACCTCACGCACCCACGACAACAGGCGCTCGTGCTTGGTCGGGGCCTGGTCGAGACCGGGGATGGTCACTGCGGTCATCGCGACGTGTCTCCTGACTGGGCGCCACAGCCCGGATTGTTCGCCGACGGGCCCGCCCGCCGACGTTTGCAGGGAAAGCTTCGCCCGGCCCGGAGAGCCGGGCGAAGTGGAAAAGGGATGCAACGAGGCTAACGGGGATAACGGCGCGCAATGAAGATCGGGGTTGTCGGTTCTCTCACAGGAACGATAAGGGAATCGATTCAGTTCGCATTTCCTTCCGGGTGCTCCCGGAAATCTCATCGCCGGTTCTGCCTGGGGTGCCAGATTTTCCGGCGAAGCGGACACGAGTGCGAACGACCGGTGAACCGGGGATAGCCGCCGAATGGCGGTTGCCGGATGCAGAGCCCTGACATGAAAAACCGCCCGATGGCCTGAGAATGAGGCCACGGGCGGGTGGTGGAATCACATTCCGTCGCGAATTCTGCGACGCCGCGTCACACCCAGGAGTCGTCCTTCGCGGGGCTGGACGGTTCGCCCTCGCACTTCGCCTGAAGACCGGGTTCCGCGGCCGGGTTCGGGGCCGCCGGTTTCGGCTGGTGCTCGGGCTCGTCGAAGGTCCAGGTCGCGTCGTCGGTCGCGGGGGCGAACTCGTTCGGGGCGTACTGGCCGTTGTCGCCGATCTGGCCCTGCTCGACGACCGTCCACTCGCCGTCGCCGGTGTGGTGCGAGATGGTCACGTCGCCGGTCTGGGTGATTTCGACGACCTGGTCCGCGGACCCGTCGCCGTCGACGTCGGTGACCAGCACGGTGTTGCCGTTGTCGGACTGCACGACCGCCGTGTCGGCGATGCCGTCGGAGTTGGTGTCCTCGGTCGCCGGCCCGACCTGCACGTCGCCCTGCGGGGTGTCCATGACCATCTGCTTGCCGTCGTCGGGGCGTCCGTCACCGGCACCGCCCGGGTGCTGGTGCGGGGCCTCGGCGGTCCACTCGCCGGTGTCGGCGTGGAAGCGCGCCTGGTCGCGGACCTGGCCCTCGTTGCTGATCGACTGCATCAGGTCCGCGTGGCCGTCGGCGTTCTCGTCGATGTAGGCGACGTAGCCGTCGTCGGTCATCACCGCGACCGTCTCGTCCAAGCCGTCGCCGTCGAGGTCGTAGTTGGCCTCGGCGGTGTACTCCTCGCCGTCAACGGTGACCTTGATGTCCCCGTCCCCAGCGCCGGTCTCCTCGATGTACACGTCGGCACCCTCCGCCGCCTTCACCTGCAAGCCGTTGGACGCAGCGTAGAGCCCCGGGGTTCCCTCCAGGAACCACCCATCGCTCAGAACCCCCGTTCCGCCGCCCGGAAACCGGATTTCAGTGAAAGTCCGACGCCTGATCTCCACTGAAATTCGGTTCCCGAATTTCAGTTGAAATCCGAAAGAACGACCGGTCGTCCGACGTCAGAGCCGTGTACGAGGTCGAAAGCGGCATCCCTGGAACGAACGACTGGAGGTGATCGGCGGAGGTCTCCGGGCGATCGGGAGTTGAGCCGTGCCCGCTGGCCCACGAGGAGGACGAGCTGCCCGAACCGAATGCGTCCGCACTCCGTCGACGGAATGCGTCCGCGATCAGGGGCGGACGTGTTCCGGGTCGCCCGGGTGGCCTCCGGCGGGTCAGGACACCGTGTCGCGGAGGTTCCTGATGCCGGCGAGGAGGTGTTCGGCGCGCTCCCGGCCGGTGGTGGATTCGGTGAGGCGGCGGTCGACGGTCTGCAGGCGGCGGCTGCGCTCGGCGGCGTCCATCTTCAGCGCCTTGTCGACGTCGCGGAGTTCGCCCTCGATCGCCTCGATCCGCCTGGTCAGCGCGTCGTCGAGAGCCAGCGAGAGTTGCTGCTCGGCTTCGATGAGCTGCTCGGCGACGAGCTGGTCGAGGGCCGACCGGGCGTCGGCGATCGCGTCGGTGAGCCACTGCTTGAGGTGCTGCTTGTCGGCGGCGTGCTTGCGGGTGCGGGCCATCCACCAGCCCGCGCCCAGCCCGAGCACGATCGTCACCGGCAGCACCACCGGGTTCAGCGCCGCGACCCCGAGACCGGCCAGCGGCATCGCCGCCGCGCGGCCCACGCCCAACCCGCCGGAGACGCCCATGAACACCAGCAGCTTGTCCTCGGCGGTGGGCGGCCGCTTGTCCGGCGGGCGCAGTGCGATCGGAGCCTGCACGCCCCGCGCGAACTGGGAGCGGATGACGTCGAGCTCCTCGGCGGAGAACAGGTCGTTGAGCGCCTGCTCGGCCACCGCCGCGAGCCTGGTCGAGAGCATGGTCGCGATGCGGGTGGAGGCCATCTGCAGCGCGATGTCGACTTGTCGAGGCAGGTCGTTGATGTCCTTGCGCCCGGCGTTGTCGATGGACCGGCGGAACCAGTTCTGCACGTCGCGCACCTGGCGGCTGACCTCGTGGCTGGTCTCCACGCGGGTGCGCTGGATCTCGCCGCGCAGCTTGACCTGCCAGCCGCGGGTCGACGAGCGGCGGGCGGTGCTCAGCTCGTCGCGGCGGGCGCGCAGCGACTCGGCCTCGTCCTCGCCGACGGTCAGCGCGCGCTTCTCGGCTTCCAGGTTCGCGGTCAGCTCGCCCAGCACGCTGGACAGGGCGCGCATCGTGTTGGCCTCGCCGAGCATCGCCGACCGGCCGGCGATGAGCCGTTCGAGCTCGTCGCGCAGTTCGACCACGCCGGACTTCTCGCGCAGCAGCGCGGCGTTGGCGGATTCGGGTGCTTGCGCGGCGCGCAGGTGCATGCGGGCCGAGACCGGGTAGATCGGCACCTCGGCGAACCGGGGTGCGTGCTCGGCCAGCAGCTTGCGGTCCTCGGCCAGCACCTGCCGCCATCCGCGGTGCTGATCGGTCTTGGCCAGCGCGAACAGCACGGTTTCCACGCGTTCGCCGACCTGCTGCAGGAACTCCAGCTCGCCGCGGGTGAACGGGGAGGAGGCGTCGACGACGAACAGCAGCGCGGTCGCCGACACGGCCGCCTCGCGGGCGAGCTCGCCGTGCAGCTCCTCCAGCCCGCCGACGCCGGGCGTGTCGACGACGGTCAGCTCGGCCAGCGCGTCCAGCGGTGCGGTGACGCGCACGTAGCGCGGCGGCAGCTGTCCCTCGGGCAGCTCGCGGCCCGCGCTGGTCCAGTTCGGCAGCTCGTCGAGCTCGAAGGGCACGGGGTCCTGCTGGCCGGGGTAGCAGGCGTGGGCGGTCCACTGCTCGTCGTGCTCGAACTGCAGGTAGGTGGCGGTGGCGACGTCGGCGTCCACGGGCGAGAGCCCGGGGTGCTCCATCAGCGCGTTGACCAGGGAGCTCTTGCCCCGGTTGGTCTCGCCGACGACCACCACGCTGGGCGTGGCCGGCCGGTTGCGGCGGACCTGCTCGACCCATTCCCACGCTGCGGGGTCGGCCTCGCGCAGGAACCCCAGGAGCTTGTCGCGGGTCTGCTTGACCTGCTGGGGAAGCGCAGCGGCGACCGCAACACCAGGTGCCGTCATGCGCGTCCTCTCCGTTCTCGCGGGCCGGATCTCGCAGGTGGTGGAGGAGCTCACCACGAGCGTCGAAGGTACCCGGATCAGGTGCGGAGTTGGTAGACGGTGACGACCGGGGCGCGCAGGACGCGGTCGTGGTCGGCGAAGCCGAGGAGCTCGGTTTCGGCGATGACGCCGTCGAGAGCGGGGTCGTCGGTGGGCAGGGTGCCGCCGGCCTCGTGGAAGGCGGGGTCGAAGCGCTGCCCGTCGGGCCGCAGCGGCGCGACGCCGATGCTCGTGAGCCCGTCGGCGAGCCGTTCGGCGACTCCCGCGCTGCGGGCGCGGTCGACCGCGTACACGCACAGCTGGATGAGCGCGGCGCGGTCGGTCAGCGCCTGCTCCAGCGGATCGATGACGGTTTCGCTGGTCACGGCGGTCATGTCCGTCCCCTGATCGGCGGCAGCGTCGGAAGCCGGATCACCGGCTTCTGGGAGAACAGACGAACTCGAACGGTGCTCGGTTCCGCTTTCGAGTGACTTCTTCGGTCGTCGCCAGCCCCGCACGGTGATCACCTGGTTCGCAGTTGCTGCCAGATCAGGAAGTAGGCCCGGTGCACCACGTGCGCGACCCGGCTCTGCGCGGGCGTGGCACCGAAGGAGGAGAAGGAGCGCCACCAGTTGGCCCGCTCCAGCGCGAGCTCGGTCAGCTCGGCCTGCGGCAGTTCCGGTCGGCCGAGCTGCTCGCCGGGGTCGGTGCTGCCGCCCACCTGCATGACCTCTTCGGCCAGGTCCGGCGGCATCTCCACCGACCCGGCGGCGACCAGCGTCAACGCCTCCAGCACGCGCAGCTGGTGGGCTTCCGGCCTGGCCAGCAGCCCTTCGATCGCGTCGTGCACCTTCTGGCGCTCGTCGCGGTCGCCGGAGGACTGCGCGAGCGCGGTGATCGACGCCAGCGCGGCCGCGGCCTTGATGCCGTCGGCGCGCGCCCGGAACACCGAGTCCAACCGTCCCAGCACCGATGCCAGCCCGGAGGCGTCGCGGATCCGCCGCCGCAGCTCACCGGCGGTGATGTCGGGCTGGGCGTCGAGCGCGTCCAGCGCGCAGCGCACGCCGTGCAGGTCCATCCGCTCCAGCAGCTGGGTGCGGGTGCCCGCCGGGACGTCGCACTCCCAGCTGGTGAACAGGTCCGCCGACAGCAGCAGGGTCTCCCGCGTCGACTCGTCGAGCTTGGCCAGCGATCGCAGCGCTTCGGCGTCCGGGGCGGTGAAGCCGCCGGTCTCGGAGGTCTCGGCGAGCAGCCCGATCACCGGCAGCACGTCGGCGACCTTGGGCTTGAGCAGTTCCGACTGCTTGGCGGCCAGGATCTCGGCGGCCTTCCACACGTCGTCGTCGGCGCCGTCGACGGTGTCGGCCTCGATCATGTCGGCTTTGTTGAGCAGCGCGATCGCGTTGACCGGCCCGGCTTCGCGACTCGCGGTCGCGGCGGTGAAGGCGGCCAGCGCCTGCTCGTCGTCGGCGCGAACGCCCTGGGTGACGACGTAGAGCACGGCTTCCGCGCCGATCACGGCGTCGCGGGAGACCGGGTCGAGCTGCTGGGTGCCCAGCGCCTGCTCGGTGCGCGCTACCGAGGCCGAGTCCAGCGAACCCAGTCCCGGGGTGTCGATCACGGTCAGATCGCGCAGCACCGCGTTGGTCAGGTAGGCCTCCAGGTGGGAGACCTCGTCGAAGTCCACGCCCAGGTCGGCGGGGATGCCGCCGCCGGGGTCGAACGGGATCGCCTGCTTGCGGCCGTCGTGGAACACGACCTCGACGCGGTCGACCGTGCCGTACTGGAAGCGGGTCACCAGCCGGGTGCACTCGCCGACGTCGGTGGGCGCGACCCGTCGTCCGATCATGGCGTTGACCAGCGTGGACTTGCCGGACTTGATCCGGCCGGCGACGGCGACCTGCAGCGGGGCGCCGAGCCTGCGCAGCACCTCGTCGAAGCCTTCGGAGGTCTTGTCGGACAGCTGCGGTTGCAGCCCCGCGCACAGCCGGGCGACGGCGGCCGACAACGGACCTGCCCAGCTCTGCTGCTCGGGTGCCGTGTTCAAGGTGCCCTCTCGATGGAGTCAGACATTCCGGACTTCCCGGGAATCCGCCCGCACCATCCTGCCACGTCCCACCGCCCCGCCGGTCGAAGTCCACAAAGGACGAGGAACGACCGGTTCACCTAACGCTGCGGAGCCGCTGTTCAGGTGTGGGACTCAGCTCGCACCGCCGCAGGTTCTTCAGCGGTTTCGTGGCGAGTGCGCCGCGACGCCGTGTATTGGCGTACATCAGGAGTGGCGCACGGAGTCCGCGGAACCGCTCCAGGTCCTGCCACCCGCACCGCCGAGCAAAGCACTTTCTCACCAGGCCCTAACCTGCGGGCGTGAGCGTTGACTTCAAACCCGACCTCGTCGCCCTCGACATCGACGGAACCCTGCTGAACCCGGACACCGACACCATCTCCGACGCCGTCAAGGCCGCCGTGCGCCGCGCCGTGGACTCCGGCGCGCAGCTGGTGCTGGCCACCGGGCGCGCCTTCCTCGGCACGGCGCCCGTGCTCGACGAACTCGGCCTGACCAGCGGGTTCGCGCTGTGCTCCAACGGTTCCGTGCTGGTGGACGTGGCCCGGCGCGAGCCGGTCTCGGTGGCCTCGTTCGACGCCACGCCGGTGCTGCGGGCGCTGCAGGAGCACCTGCCCGGCGCGATCTTCGCCGCCGAGGACGTCGGGGTCGGCAACCTCGTGTCCGACCCCTTCGACCCGGACAAGCTGCACGGCCCGCAGCGGATCACCCCGATCGACGAGCTGACCGCCCACCCGGTACCCCGGCTGATCGCGGAGTGGACCGAGCACGACCCGGCCGAGCTCGCCGAGACGCTCGCCGGCGTGCGGCTGCCGAACTGCACGATCTCCGTCGACACCTACGAGCCGTGGGTCACCGTGGTCCCGGAGGGGCTGTCCAAGGGGGCGGCGTTGGAGAAGCTGCGCACCGAGCTCGGCATCGCCGCGGGTCGCACGTTCGCGGCGGGCGACGGCACCAACGACTTCGAGATGCTGAGCTGGGCGGCCCGCGGCGTCGCGATGGGCCAGGCGCCCCTGGACCTGCGCGCCACGGCCGACGACACGATCGGCACGGTCGCCGAGGACGGTCTCGCCGTCGAGCTCAACCGCCTCTTCGCCTGAGCGGCCCGTTCTCGCAGCTCGCGGCTCCGCGATCCGCGAATCGCCCTGGAAGTCCACTGTGGATCGGAGAAGCGGGGACCGGGGTGCCGCTCCGGGAGAACCCTGAGGTGCGTCATCCTCGGAGTCGATTCACTACTACCGGCACGGCTCCGCGTCCCAGCAACAGGAGTGATCATGATCGAGGCGAGCGGCCTCACCAAGCGCTACGGCCAGAAGGTGGCGGTGGACGACCTGTCGTTCACGGTCAAACCCGGTCACGTCACCGGGTTCCTCGGCCCCAACGGCGCGGGCAAGTCCACCACGATGCGGATGATGCTCGGGCTGGACAACCCCACCTCCGGCGAAGTGCGCATCAACGGCAAGCGCTACGGCGAGCTCCGCAACCCGCTGCGCACCGTCGGCGCGCTGCTGGACGCCAAGTGGGTGCACCCCAACCGCTCGGCCCGCGCGCACCTGCGGTGGATGGCGCGCTCCAACGGGATCCCGATGCAGCGCGTCGAGGAGGTCCTGGAGCAGGTCGGCCTCACCGACGTCGCCCGGCGCAACGCGGGCGGGTTCTCGCTGGGCATGTCGCAGCGCCTGGGGCTGGCGACCGCGCTGCTCGGCGACCCCGAGGTGCTGCTGTTCGACGAGCCCGTCAACGGCCTCGACCCGGAGGGCATCCACTGGATCCGCCGGTTCATGCAGGGCCTGGCCGCCGAGGGGCGCACCGTCTTCGTCTCCAGCCACCTGCTGTCGGAAATGGCGCTGACGGCCGAAGAACTCGTCGTCATCGGCCGCGGCAAGCTGATCGCGCAGTGCAGCACCGCCGAGTTCGTCGACAACGCGGGCAGCAGCTCGGTGCTGGTGCGCTCGCCGGAAGCCTCGCAGCTGCAACGGCTGCTCGGCGACGAGCAGATCACCGTCCGCTCCTCGGAGGCCGACCGCTTGGTCATCGACGGCGCGACCACCGAGCAGATCGGTGAGCTGGCCGCGCAGCACCGGATCGTGCTGCACGAGCTCACCGCGCAGCGCGGTTCGCTGGAGGACGCGTTCATGCAGATGACCAGCGACTCCGTGGAATACCAGACCACGCTCGGCGAGGCGACCGAGCTGACCGCCCAGGGGGTGGCCCGATGACGTTGCTCGCCGTCGAGCGCATGAAGCTGTTCTCCACCCGTTCCCCGTGGTGGTGCATGTTCCTCGCCCTCGCGCTGCCGATCGGGTTCACCGCCCTGATCGCCGCAGTCTCCGACGGGATGTCGCTGAGCACGACGCAGTTCGGCTACCAGTTCGGGCTGATGGTCACGCTGGTGCTGGCCGCGCTGGCGATCACCACCGAGTACCGGTTCGGCACCATCCGCGCGACCTTCCAGGCGGTGCCGAACCGAACCGCGGTGCTGCTGGCCAAGACCGCGGTCGTCGCGGTGCTGGCGCTGATCATCGGCGAGATCGGCGCGTTCGGCTCGTGGGCGATCTCCACGGTGCTGCAGCCCAGCTCGGACCTGGCGATCACCACCGCCGAGCAGTGGCGCGAGATCGCCGGTGTCGGGCCGGTGTTCGCGTTCTCCGCGATCTTGGCGGTCGGCGTCGGGATGCTGGTGCGGCAGACCGCGGGCGCGGTGACCATCCTGCTGCTGTGGTCGCTCATGGTGGAAAGCCTCATCGCGCTGGTGCCCGAGGTCGGGCAGGACGTCCAGCAGTGGATGCCCTTCGTGATGGCCGACCACTTCCTCAAGGGCGGCGGGAACATGGCCATCGACATGCCGCTGGGGCCGTGGGGAGCACTCGCGTACTTCGCGGCGGTCACGGTGGGTGTCTGGTCGATCGGATTGGCCGTGACGCACCGCCGCGATGCCTGACCAGCGGATTTGATCATGACTCCGAAAGACCTTGATCAAATCGGGAATCCCCAGCTGGGCCCGGGATAGCAAAACGTTACCGAGCCCGGCCGAGAGTCTGATCACGCCGACCGATAGGATCGACTTGCAAGATCGAGCGGTCGTCATCGGCACGCCGATCGCACCGGGTCACATTGGGCACGGTGCGTCAGCGGCGGATCACCCAGTGGTTCGAGAACGCTGAAGCACAACCAAAGACGACCGACTGCAGTAGCGCTCGGGGGCGCCGGCGGTCGGGACGGGGGAGGGCCCCGGGCTGTCATTCGGGGGATGGCCCGGGGCCCTGTGCTTTCTGCGCTTTCCACGTCCGGCGCAGCGTGGTTCGTTCAGTATTTCTCGGCGCTGCGAACTCTTGGGGTCGCTTTGCTTGGCGGTGCGAGTGGCGGAACCTGAGGCGGTCCTCCTGCTCCGGGCGCGCCGACTCGTGTACGACCAATGCACAGCGTCGACACGTCCTCGCAGGAGAACCACCTCAGAACCCGCGGCGGTGCCGGTTGAGTCCCACACCTGAAACGGCGGCTGCCGCCGCACTTCCCAGCAGCTGACAGCCGCTAGACCATCGGGCGGACGACCAGGACCGGGCAGGCCGCGTGGCGGACGCACTGCTCCGCGACGGATCCGAGCATCAGGCCGGAGAACCCGCCTCGGCCACGGTGGCCGACGACCAGGAGGTCCGCGCCCTTGGACGCCGAGAGCAGGGCTTGCGGCGAGGGCGAGTGGACCACGTGGATCTCCACGGTGACCTTCGGCGGGTCGCCGAGGTTGTCGGCGACGATCTTCGCCGTCTCCCGCTCCACTTCCTGCTGGAACGCTTCGGTGCTCGGGACGGCGTTGGGCGGGCAGTCGGCGGGGCGCGGTGCCGTGCGCATGCTCCAGGCCCGCACGACGTGCAGCACGGCGTTGCGGCGCTCGGCCTCCTCCCCGGCCACGACGAGGGCTCGCAGCGACGAGGCCGAGATGTCGAGGCCCACGACGACACCGTTGTTGATCTCCACGCGTTGGAACGTCTGATCCGGCACGCCTCTACTCCAACCGCCACGGCTCCCGTTGTCGAGCCAGCACCCATTAGGTCAACCGAACGAGTTCTGTCTGTGATTGCAATCACATTTTACACGCTTGTCCCATTCGTCGGTTTGGCTGTGGTAAGGCATAAGTAGAGGTGTCCCGCAACCAGCGTCGCTTGGGGGCATGCGCTGGCCGTGGGCGAGTACTTCAGCTCGCGTCTATCTCCACCACAAGAGGAGTGGGCCACATGCTGTCTTCGCAGGAGCGTGCACTGTCTTCACAAGAGCGTGCGCTGATCGACGCACCGCGCGGTGGCGTGCGCGCCAAGCACATCGGCAACGACGTCCAGCTGGAGCCGGTTCCGCGGCTCGAGTGGTCGCTGGCGACCGAAGCCCACCCGCCGGCCACCGAAGCCGCGACACCCGCATCGCTCCGGCGCAGCTGGATCCACACCGCTTCCGAGCGGCAGGTCCTGGAACTCTTCCGCAAGCTCCACGGCGCCAAGCGCCGGCTGCCCGCGCCCTGGTGGCTGCGCGCGCTGGACCGCGGCGACCTCGCCTCCCGCGCCGAGGCGTTCCAGATCGAGGACGAGGTGCACGCCGCGCTCTCGGCCCGACCCGGCTGGGTCTTCGTCCCCTGGGTCGGCATCAGCGAGGCCGGGTACTGGGAGTACGCCCCGTCCGACCGCGGCTCGGTGAAGATGCCCACCACCGTCGTCCTGACCGACGAGCACGAGGGCTGGGTCAACGTCGTCCCCGCCTACGGCGACGAGGAACCGCTGCCCGTGCCGACCAGCACGACCAAGCTGCTCTCCCTGCTCCCGCAGGTCGAGGTGTGGTGAGCCGGTAGCCGAACACGCGGTGCTCGGGGGCCGCAGTCGGTTTGCGATAATTCTTCCTCGTGAATTCCTCTGACCAGCAGGTTCCGTTCCGCCGCACCGTCGTCAGCTACGTCCAGCGAGGCGAGCGGATGACCGTGGGCCAGCAGCGGGCCTGGGATCGCCACTGGGCGGAGCTCGGCTCCGACGTCACCGAGCTGCCCGAGGGCCCGTTGGACGTGGAGTCCTGGTTCGGCCGTTCCGCGCCGGTGGTGCTGGAGATCGGCTCGGGCATGGGCGAGACGACCGCGCAGCTCGTCGCGGCGCAGCCGGACGTCAACTACCTGGCGGTCGAGGTCTACAAGCCCGGTCTGGCCCAGCTGATGCTGCGCGCGGAGAAGCTGGAGGTCTCCAACCTCCGCCTGCTGCGCGGCGACGCGATCGTGCTCCTGCGCGAGCACGTCGAGCCGGGATCGCTGGACGAGGTGCGGATTTACTTCCCGGACCCGTGGCCGAAGAAGCGCCACCACAAGCGCCGCCTGGTCCAGCCGGAGTCGGTCGAGCTGATCACCTCGCGGTTGCGTCCCGGGGGCGTGCTGCACCTGGCCACCGACTGGGAGAACTACGCCGAGCAGATGCGCGAGGTCTGCGAGGCCCAGTCGCAGCTGCGCAACCGCTGCGCCGACGAGCCCGGCGGCTGGGCTCCGCGTCCCGACTGGCGTCCGGTCACGAAGTTCGAGAACCGCGCGCACGACGAGGGCCGCGAGATCCACGACTTGATCTACGAGCGGGTCTGACTCCTGATGGGCGATCCTTGATCGGCCGAGATGTTCACTCGAATGGTCGATCAAGGGTTCCGTCAAACGCGTCGAAACTAGTTACATCGCGTTAACGGCGACCTGTTCGTGGCGGCTCAAGATCACCGGAAAGAGAACGGCTCTGAGCTGCCCAGGCAGCAGGTTTCGCGACTACGTTCGCACGGCGTGACGGCTATTCGCGAGGAACTCATCCCGAGCCAGACGAGCCCGTCGGAAACCGCCGCCGAGGACTTCCTGCGCTCCTTCCACTCCGCCCACCCCGAAGCCGGTTCCCTGCGCGAACGGCTCGCCGAAGTGCGGCGCAGCATCGCCGAGACCGGCACCTACCGGCACACCACCGCCGAACTCTCCTACGGAGCCCGCGTCGCGCTCCGCGACAGCGGCTGGTGCACCAGCGGCCTGCCCTGGCGCCGCCTCAAGGTGCGCGACCTGCGCGGCCTGCGCAACGCCTCGGCCATCGCCGGCGAGTGCTTCGAGCACCTGCGGCTGGCCACCAACGCCGGCCGCATCCAGCCGTTGATCACCGTTCTCGCCCCGGACTCCCCCGAGTCGTCCGGCCCCCGGATCTGGAACGAGCAGGTCGTCCGCTACGCCGGGTACTCGCTGGCCGACGGCGGTGTCCTCGGCGACGCCCGCTACCAGGGCTTCACCGCCACAGCGCAGAACCTCGGCTGGCAACCCCCGCCGGAGCGAGGCCGCTTCGACCACTTACCGCTGGTCGTCGAGACCGAGCACGAGGGCGTCACGCTCGCCGCGGTGCCGCGCGACGTCGTCCAGGAAGTCCCGCTGGAGCACCCCGACCACCGCTGGTTCGGCGAACTCGGGCTGCGCTGGCACAGCGTCCCGCTGATCAGCAACATGGAGCTGCTCATCGGCGGGATCCGCTACCCGGCCGCGCCGTTCAACACCTGGTTCGTGGGCACCGAGATCGGCACCCGCGGTCTCGCCGACGACCAGGCCTACGGCCTGACCCGCCAGATCGCCGAACGGCTGGGCATGGACACCTCCACCGAGCGCAGCCTGTGGCGGGATCGGGCGATCGTCGAGATCAACCGCGCCGTGCTGCACTCCTTCGACGCCGCTCGCGTCACCATCACCGATCACCACAGCGAAGCGCTGCACCGGCTCGAATGGCTGCGCTCGGGACGCCGTCCCGGCGGATCGGCACCGGCGTTCACGGTCAGCAAGGCCGCGGCCCGCCGAGCCAGAAGCGGATCGGACGATCGACCAGCGCCGGAGGCGCGGGTAACCGGCCGCCGGGAACCGGCCGCAGCTGAGCGGGACGCGTCTCCAGAAGAGCGAAATCGCCCCCGCTACGACGTTCTTGCCCGGATGAGCCGCCGTTGTCTGGGCACGGACCTGCCCCAGGAGTGAAGCCGTTCTCGCGGCGCTTGCGCTCGCCACCGCCGTAGCTCTCCAGCAGGTCCTGCAGCACGGAGCTCAGCGCCATCAGCAGCAGCGCGATCATCGCGATGGCGGCGGCGATGGCGGTCATCGTGGTCTCGAACATGGTGAACCTCCCCGACTCGGGTTCGTCGCTCCCAGCGTGGCTCCTGCGATGCCTCGTGCGGATCGGCCAGCTGGGGATGTTTTCCCTGATCATTCGGTTGGCCCATCAGGGCTCTGCCCCTAAGGGCGGGTCCTCGGTGCGGCCTGGTTCAAGATTCGGGCATCGGCGCGAAAACCGGTATCGGCCTGCAGGCCAGGGATCGAGCCGCTCAGGTCGGCCGATCGGCCAGGTCGTGTTGACCTTTCGGCCAAGGTCGCGCCCGCCGGGGAACGAGGCCGTCCGGTTGCGGATCGCGGTGCGGCAGAATGCGGTCATGCCGACCGCACTCCGCCTGCACGCACCGATGGCCCTGCCCTGCGACGCGACCTGCTCGGTCGTCCGGGACGCGGTCGTGGACGTCGACGACACCGGCCGCATCAGCTACTGCGGGCCTCGCCAGGGCGCACCGGAACGGCCCAACGACGTGATCGTCCGCGAATGCGGCGGAATCCTGCTGCCCGGCCTCATCAACGCCCACGCCCACAGCCCGATGACGCTGCTGCGCGGCATGGGCGCGGACCTGCCGCTGCTGCGCTGGCTCAACGAGGTGATCTTCCCGGCCGAGGCCAGGCTCCGCCCGTCCGACGTGCGCGCGGGCATGGAGCTGGGATGCGTGGAGATGCTGCGAGCGGGCATCACCACCAGCGCGGAGATGTACTTCATCGCAGAGTCCATGGTCGAGGCGACGCTGGCGGTCGGTTCCCGCGCGGTGCTGGCCTCCGCCGTGATCGACACCCCGGCACTGGAGGCGCTCGGGGGGTGGCGCGGCGCGGTCGAGGTCATCGACCGCTGGATCGACGCCGACGGCCTGCGCTTCGGTCCCGGTGAGCGCATCGAGCTGGCCTACGGCCCGCACTCGGCCTACCTGCTGCCGCCGGAAGCGCTGCAGACGATCGGTGAGTCCGCGCAGCAGCGCAACGCCCTGGTCCACACCCACGTCGCGGAAACCCTCGCCGAGGACACCGCCCAGCGGGAGGAGTACGGCTCGGTCCCGGCGCTGCTGGACAAGCTCGGCGTGCTCGAAGGCCGGGTCGTCGCGGCGCACGGCGTGCACCTCAGCGACGAGGACATCGAGCTGTTCGCGCGGCGCGGTGTCGGTGTCGCGCACTGCCCGGGCTCCAACGCCAAGCTCGCCTCCGGCACCGCTCGGCTGGTCGAGCTGCTGGCGGCGGGCGTCCCGGTGGGGCTGGGCACCGACGGGCCCTCCAGCAACGACGACCTCGACCTGTGGGAAGAGGTGCAGCTCGCGGGCCTGTTCGCGCGCACGGTCACCGGCGACGCGACGGCGCTGAGCGCGCGGGCCGCGCTGCTGGCCGCGACCCGCGGTGGTGCCGAGGCGCTGCACCGCGACGACATCGGTGCGCTGGAACCGGGCCGCTGGGCCGACATCGTGCACCTCGACGTCGACAACCCCGCTTTCGCAACGGGCCTGGACGCACCCGACGAGCAGGTGATGTCGAACGTGGTGTGGGCGGCCGGTTCGCGCAGCGTGCGCGACGTGTGGGTCGCCGGCGAGGAGGTCCTCAACGACCGCGAACCCACCCGGGTCGACCGCCGCACGGTCCAGGCCGCGGCCCGCACCGCCGCCCAGCACGTCCGGGGCTGAGCACGACGGAGCCCCGGACCGCGCGGGCCCGGGGCTCGATGTGGGAGATCAAGCAGCGGCGGGGCGCACGATGATCTCGGTGAGGTGCGAGTCCGGCGTGGCGTTGACGGCCGAGATGATCGGCTTGGCCACGGACTCGGGACGCAGGTAGCGGTCGGCCTCGAAGGTCCCGCCTTCCTGCTCGCGGACGGAACGCTGCATGTCCGTCGCGGTCCGGCCGGGGAACACCGAGGTCACGCGCACGCCGTTGGCGGCTTCCTCGGCGCGCAGCACGTCGGCGAACGCGCGCAGCGCGAACTTGCTGGCCGCGTAGGCACCCCAGTTCGGCTTGGCGCTCAGGCCCGCGCCCGAGTTGACCAGCACGACGTGGCCCTGCGCGGCGCGGAGCTGGGGCAGCAGCAGGCGGGTGAGCTCGGTGACGGCGAAGAGGTTGACCTCGAAGGTGCGCCGCCAGGAATCGCCGGTGGCGTCGGCGATGGTGCCGAGCTCGACGAGTCCGGCGCAGTGCACCAGGACGTCGACTCGCTCGATGTCGGTCGCGGCGTCGGCCAGCGCGGCGTGGTCGGTGAGTTCCACCGGCCACTCGCGGGCGGCGCCGGGCAGTTCGTCGATCAGGGTCCGGATGGCGTCGGTGTCGCGGCCGCCCAACAACAGGTCATGAGTGTTGGACAGCTCACGCGCGACCGCGGCACCGATGCCTCGTGAGGCGCCGGTGACCAGGGCAATCGGGCGTTCGGGCATGTCTGTCACGCTACAGGTGGCATATTTCACCGGAGCTACCGGCCGTCCCATCCTCCGGTCGGGTCTTGACCTGGTGGGCGGGCTGCGCGTATGCCCATCCGGTGAGCAGCGCCAACGTAGCTTCTGCGGAGATGCAGAACCGGATCCTGCGCAAGGTCGCGATCCGGTTGATGCCCTTCCTGTGCCTCCTGTACTTCGTCAACTACCTGGACCGGGTCAACATCGGCTTCGCCGGCCCGAACGGGATGAACGACGAACTGGGCATGACCGCAACGGTCTTCGGGTTCGCCTCGGGCATCTTCTTCCTCGGCTACCTGGTGCTGGAGGTGCCGAGCAACCTCGCCCTGCACCGCTTCGGCGCCCGCAAGTGGCTGGCCCGGATCATGATCACCTGGGGCATCGTCGCGACCGTGATGGCGTTCGTGCCGAACGCGACGACGCTGGTGGTGCTGCGGTTCCTGCTGGGCGTCGCCGAGGCAGGGTTCTTCCCGGGCATCATCCTGTACCTGACGTACTGGTTCCCGGCGGTGCAGCGGGCCAAGGCGGTCGCGCTGTTCATGGCCGCGGTCCCGGTCTCCAGCGCCATCGGCGCGACCGTGTCGAGCGCGCTGATCAGCAGCGGGCACGGCGTTTTCGGCCTGTCCGGCTGGCGGTTCATGTTCCTGGTGGAAGGCGTGCCGGCGATCCTGCTGGCGGTGGCGACCTGGTTCTACCTGACCGACCGGCCCGAGCAGGCCAAGTGGCTCGAAGACGAGGAACGCGAGTGGCTGTCCGGTCAGCTGGAGGCCGAGCGCGCCGAAACCGAGGCCGCGCACGCGTGGCCGCTGCGCAAGGCCCTGACGCATCCGCGGATCCTGGCGCTGGCTTTCGTCTACTTCGGCATCGCCTACGGCCTGTACGCGCTGGGCTTCTTCCTGCCCACGATCGTCAAGGGCTTCGAGCAGCAGTACGGCACGGAGCTGTCCACGATGGAAGCCGGCCTGGTGACGGCGGTTCCGTACGTGATCGGCGCGGTGGCGATGGTCCTCTGGGCCGCGCACGGCGACCGCACCCGCGAGCGGGTCTGGCACGTGGCGCTGCCGATGCTGATCGGCGGCGTGTCCATCCCGGTCGCGCTGTACCTGGGCAACCCGTTCATGGCCATGGTCGCGGTGACGATCTGCGCGGTCGGCGTCTGCGCCGCCCTGCCCACGTTCTGGGCGCTCCCCAGCAACTTCCTCGCCGGTGCCGCAGCGGCGGGCGGCATCGCGCTGATCAACTCGCTGGGCAACATCAGCGGTTTCGCGGCGCCCTACATCACCGGAGCCCTCGCCGACGTCACGGGCTCCCAACGCTCCGGCCTCTGGGTAGTGGGCGTGATCATGATCGCTGCGGCCTTCACGGTCATCGCCCTCCGCGCAGTCCCCAAGGAATCCCCCACCTCCCAAGACTGACCCCGTCCACCCGACCGGATCTCAGTGGAACTCAGACCCTCGATTTCAGTGGAAGTCGGGAACCCGGTTTCAGTGGAAATCCGGTCATGTGAGGGGAGCGGCTGCTCGGGATGGCCGGAGCTCGGGCCGGGGGTGAAGACGCAACGAGGGTCCCTGGCCTTTCGGCCGGGGACCCCCGCGCTCGCAAGGTGGATCAGCCGCGGCCGATCTCACCGCCGTCTTCACGCCAGATCGCCACGACCGACGGACGCGGCTGCGAGGTGCCGCCGTCCGGCCAGTGCGATGCCGGGTTGCCCGCGTTGTGGCCGTCGATCTCGCCCGGGTGCTGCACCGACACGGTCACCAGCTTGTCGCGCACCACGGGACCGCAGGTCTCAGCACCGTTGGGCACGGTCAGGAACTGCTTGACGAAGCCGCGCTCCGGTCCCTCGACGGGCACCGCGAACAGGCCGTCGTTGGAGTCCAGGGCGTTGCCGTCGGTGGAGATCCACAGGTTGCCGTGGCGGTCGAAGGCCACGTTGTCGGGGCACGAGATCGGGCTGACCTTGCTCTTGTCGAACCCGCCGAAGTAGGTGCCCGCGTCGTTCGGGTCGCCGCACACCAGCAGCAGGTTCCAGCCGAAGCGGGTGCCCGTGGTGTCGTCGTCGATCTCCAGCACGTGACCGTGCTTGTTGCCGACGCGCGGGTTGGCCTCGTCCGGAGCCGCGTTGCCCTCGCTGCCGCGGTTGCTGTTGTTGGTCAGCGCGCAGTAGACCTTGCCGTTGACCGTGTTGGGCTGGATGTCCTCGGGCCGGTCCATCTTGGTGGCGCCCACCGCGTCGGCGGCCAGGCGCGTGAAGACGTAGACCTCCTCGGCGGTGAAGCCGGGGACGAAGGACTCCTTGCCGCTGGCCAGCGCGATCCACTCGCCGATGCCGTCGAACTTGCCGTCGGCGGGCAGCTTCCCGGTGCCGTCGATCTCGTCGGCGGGGCTGTTGCCGGTGAACTTCGCGACGTAGAGCGTGCCGTCGTCGAGCAGGGTCATGTTGTGCCGGCGGGCCAGCGCGCTGGTGCCCTGCTTGACCTTGCCGTTGGAGACGAACTTGTAGATGTAGTCGAAGCGCTCGTCGTCACCGCTGTAGGCCACGACGCGGCCGTCGTCGGCGATCTGGACCGCGGCGCCCTCGTGCTTGAAGCGGCCCAGCGCGGTGTGCTTGACCGGGGTCGAGGACGGGTCGTTCGGGTCGATCTCGACGGTCCAGCCGAAGCGGTTGGCCTCGTTGGGCTCCTGCGCGAGGTCCCAGCGCTTGTCGAACCGCTCCCACTTGCGGGTGCTGGCGGTCCCTTCGAAGCCGTAGCGGCCGAGGCGCTCCTTGGCGACCGGGTCGGTGACGCTGTCGGCGTTGGCGAAGTACTGGTTGAAGTTCTCCTCGCCGGACAGGATCGTGCCCCACGGGGTGAGGCTGCCCGCGCAGTTGTTCTGGGTGCCGAAGACGGTCGTGCCGGTCGGGTCGGCGGAGGTCTTCAGCAGGTCGCTGCCCGCTGCGGGTCCGCGCAGCTCGAACGGGGTGTTGAGCGTGATGCGCCGGTTGTAGCGGCTCGGCGCCGGCTTGAGGCTGCCGTCGTCTTGGCGCTTGACCATCACCACGGACAGACCGTGGGCGGCCCAGGCGATGCGGGCCTGCTCCTCGGTGGGGTTGTTCTCGTCGTAGTCGAGGAACATGTGCTCCTCGGTGGTGTACTCGTGGTTGCACACCAGGAGGCTTTCGGCACCGGTCCGGTCGAGCGCGATGAGCTCGGCGAAGTCGTTGTTGTAGCCGAACTGCTTCTCCTGCGCGGCGGCGCTCTGGTTGGCGAAGTCGAACTCGGGCGCGCCTTCGACGACCGGGTCACCCCAGCGGATCACGACGCCCTGCTGGTAGCCGTCCGCGACGACCACGGCGTCCTGCGTGTTCGGCGCGACCGGCGCGAAGTCGGTGCCGGGCACGGCGCCTCGGGCCGGGGCGGGCTGGGGCGCGGCAGCGGCGGTGCCGTTGAGCACGGCGGCGCCGCCGACGGTCAGCGCGAGCGCGCCGGTGGCCTTCAGAGCGCCACGACGGCTGAGCACGGCCTCGACGATGTCACCGAAGTAGGCGTTGCCGGAGGTGTTCGGCGCCTCGTGCTGGCAGGCGTTGCCGCAGCGGTACTTGCAGGTGACCGAGGAACGGCTGGCGCTGTGGTGGGAGATGAGAGGGAGCGGGATGACCCGCCCGCTGTCCGGTCGGGAAGACAAGCGGACCTCCATGGGATTGGTTTGGAACACCCGAACGTTAGACAGATCGGGCGATGTACTCGGTACATCTGGGTGAACAGAAGCCAAACAAGCGACGCAGAGTCGCCGACACCGCGCTCCCCTGCTCTTCCGCCGAGTGTCCGGCGTCACCACGGGGGGAGTTCTGGCCCGAACCGCCCGTGATCGACATCCCTTTCATCTGGTCGGTTCGGACCAGAACTCCCCTGTCCCCCCTCGACGCCGAGCCGGGTGCCGGAGCCGGGCGCTGCGAAAAATCGGTTTCGGGCCGGGGTGGAGGCTTGTAGCTTTGTCGACATGGGACTTTGTTCCGCTGCCTTCTTCATCCGGCTGCGTTCCGCCTAGGCGGCGCGGCCGGTAGATCGCGTCGCCGTTCGCGTCCGGGTCTCGTTCCCCGACGCGCGGTCGATGCTGCGGACGTTCACCCGCCGGCCTGTGCGCGCGAGACCCGGTTCCCATCCGGCTCGCGAGTGCAGGAGCAGTCCCCATGTCTTTCCGCCGCAGGACGGCGCGCGATCGCGCGCGCCGCGAACTCGGCCAGAACTTCCTGATCAACCCCCGCGCGGCCCGCCGCATGGCCCGCGCCCTGACGCAGTCGCAGGACCCCGTCGTCGAACTCGGAGCGGGCCGCGGCGCGCTGACCCGGGAGCTCGTCCACCTCGGCCGCCCGCTGATCGCGGTCGAGCTCGACCGGCGCTGCGTCGAGCGCCTGAGCGCCGAACTCCCGCAGGTGCGCCTCCACCACGGCGACATGCGCGAGTTCCGGTTCCCGGCCAGGCCGCACGCCGTGGTCGGCAACCTGCCGTTCGGCATCACCACGACGATGACCCGCACCCTGCTCACCACCCAGAACTGGACCGAAGCGGTGCTGCTGATCCAGCACGAGGTGGCGGGCAAGCGGGCGAGGGGCGGCAGCCAGCTCAACGCCCAGTGGGCGCCCTGGTTCGAATTCCGGCTGCTGGGCGAGATTCCGGCGCAGGACTTCCGGCCGATCCCGGCGTGCAGCGGCGGAATCCTCCACATCACCAGGCGGCAGCTCCTCCCGGTGGAGCGCAGGAACGACTACCAGGCCTTCGTCCAAGCCGTCTACCAGGCGAGGGGCCGATCGCTCGCGGAGATGATCCGCAACGTCACCGGCCACCGCCACCACGGCCTACCGCCGTTGCCGAAAGACCTGACACCGCAGGCGTGGGTGCGGCTCTACCGGCGGATCAGGAGCTGATCGGGAGGCGTGGGTTCGGCGGATCCGGGACACCGGCCACCGCGAGACCGGCATGGCCGAGTGCCGGTCTCGCGGTGCCTGAACTTCACCCTTCGAGAGCTGATCAGCGCCAGACCGCGACCACCGAGGGCCGGGGCTGGGCGGTGCCGCCGTCGGGCCAGTGGCTGGCGGGGTTGTCGGCGTCGGCGCCGTCCAGCTCGCCCGGGTGCTGGGCGGAGACGAGGACGAGGTCGTCCTCGATGACCGGACCGCAGGCTTCGGCGCCGCGCGGGACGCTGAGGAACGCCTTGACGTGGCCGCGTTCCGGGCCTTCCAGCGGGACGGCGTAGAGGCCGTCGTTGAAGCCGAGCGCGCCGCTGGAGTCGGTGGTGATCCACAGGTTGCCCCGGCTGTCGAAGGCGACGTTGTCCGGGCAGGTGATCGGGCTGACCTGCGACTTGTCGTATCCGGCGAAGTAGGTCGACGGGTCGGCCGGGTCGCCGCAGACCAGCAGCAGTCGCCAGGTGAACAGGATGCCCGCCGGGTCGTCGTCGAGCTCCATGACCTGGCCGTGCTTGTTGGTGTCGCGCGGGTTCGGCTCGTCGGCGGGTGCCTTGCCGTCGGTGCCGCGATCGGAGTTGTTGGTCAGCGCCGCGTAGACGCGTCCCGTGTCGGGGTGCGGCTGGACGTCCTCGGGCCGGTCCATCTTGGTGGCGTCGGCCTTGTCGGCGGCCTGGCGGGTGAAGACGTAGACCTCGTCGGCGCTCATGCCGTCGACGAAGCTGGTGTCGTTGTGCGCCAGCGGGATCCACTCGCCGACGCCGTCGAACTCCCCGTCGGAGGGCAGTGTCCCGGTGCCGTCGATCTCGGCGGGGTTGTCGCCGGTGAACTTCGCGACGTAGAGGGTGCCCGAGTCCAGCAGCGACGTGTTGTGCCTGCGGGCGTGCCCGCTGCTGCCCGGCTTCATCTTCCCGTCGGAGACGAACCGGTACATGTACTCGAACTTCTCGTCATCGCCCATGTAGGCGGCGACGCGGCCGTCGTCGAGGACGCGGATGTTGGCGCCTTCGTGCTTGAGGCGGCCGAGCGCGGTGTGCTTGATCGGGGTGGAGGACGGGTCGTTCGGGTCCAGCTCGATGATCCAGCCGAACCGGTTGGGTTCGTTGGGCTGCTGGGCGAGGTCCCAGCGGGAGTCGAAGCGCTCCCACTTGCGGTCGGTCGCCCCGCCGGAGATCCCGTAGCGCGCAAGGCGTTCCGCGGCGACCGGGTCGGTGACGGTGTCGGCGTTGGCGAAGTACTGGTGGAAGTTCTCCTCGCCGGACAGGATCGTGCCCCACGGTGTGACACCGCCGGAGCAGTTGTTCATGGTGCCCAGCGAGCGCGTTCCCGTCGGATCGGCAGGGGTTTTCAGCCACTCGCTGCCTGCTGCGGGTCCGCGCAGCTCGAAGGGGGTGGTGAGGGTGATGCGCCGGTTCAGCGGGTCGATCACCGGCTTCTTGTCCTCCAGCACCACGACCGAAAGCCCGTGGGCCGCCCAGGAGATGCGGGCCTGCTGCTCGGTGGGGTTCTCCGAGTCGTAGCCGCGGAAGACGAACTCCTCGGTGACGTACTCGTGGTTGTTGACCATCAGCCTGCGGCCGTCGGGCAGCGGCAGCAGCGCGCAGAAGTCGTTGTTGTAGCCGAACTGGCCTTCTTGTGCCTCGGGTGACTGGGCGTCGAAGTCGAACTCCGGTGCGCCGGGCAGGATCGGGTCGCCCCAGCGGATCACGATCTGCTGCTGGAAGCCGTCCGGGATCACCACCGCGTCCTCGGTGTTGGGCCGGATCGGCACGAAGTCCAGACCGGTCGCGGCGGCCGCTTCGCGGGAGGCGAGCGCGGGAACCGCGAGCGCGGCCGTGGCCACCGCTCCGGCCTTGAGCAGGCCGCGGCGGCTGAGCACCTGGTCCAGGACCTGCCCGAAGTAGGCGTTGTCCGAGGTGTTCGGCGGGTGTTGGGAGCACTGGTCGCCGCATCGGTAGCGGCACGTGACGCGGGCACGTCCGCCCGTGAGCAGCGGCAGGAGTCGACGTTCGGGAGCCACCGGGACCTCCAAGCTGTTCGAGAACGGCTTGGAGCGTAAGCGAACGTCAACGTTGTGCAAGGGCTTGGCGAACATTGGGCGACGACTACGGAGGGGCGCGCGGATCTAGATCCGCGCGCCCCTCCGTAGTCGTTCGATCAGACC
>NZ_SMLA01000036.1:0-60607 GCF_004349225.1 Saccharopolyspora karakumensis | reverse complement strand
CGCCCAAGACCGCACAGCACAACTCGCCTGCTCCCGCTATTGCCTCGGCCGACACGCAGACCGCAGTCGGAACGTCGACCGACAAAGCCTGATTCCGCTTCACCTGCGGTGGCTGGAAGATCCGTTCGCCGAGCCTGTACCAGTGCGCTCCAGCCTCACCAGCATGGCCTTCGCCGTCGGCTGATTGCTGATGTCAGCCACGCTTGCCAGTGGCAGCAGGACGTTGGTTTCGGGATAGTACGCTGCCGCGCAACCACGCGTGGTCGGATACGAGACCACTTCGAAATCCTCCGCCCGGCGATCCACACCGTCCTCCCACACGCTCACTAGGTCGACGCGCTCGCCTCCTGCGAGTCCCAAGTCAGTCAGATCGTCCGGGTTGACCAGGATGACGCGACGGCGGCCGTGGACACCTCGGTAACGGTCGTTCTCCGTGTAGGGAATGGTGTTCCACTGATCGTGGGACCGCAGGGTCTGCAGCAGCAGATGCCCTTCGGGAATCTCCGGCATGTGCCACGCATTGCAGGTGAACAGGGCTTTCCCGGCAGGTGTGGGGAACACCCCCTCGTTCACCGGGTTCGGCAGACGGATGCCACCGGGGCGGACCACCCGCCGGTTGAAGTCGTGGAATCCGGGTATGACGTTGGCAATCCGATCGCGGATCGTTCCGTAGTCGGATTCGAACTCGTCCCACGGGATGTCCGGCGTCCGTCTGTCGAGCGTGCGTCGGGCCAGGCGGCACAGGATGGCGACCTCGCTGAGGAGCAGAGTCGACGCCGGCTGCAGGCGGCCCTGAGAAACGTGCACCTCGCTCGACGAGTCCTCGACGGTGACGAACTGCGCGCCATCCTGCTGGATGTCGCGCTCGGTGCGCCCGAGAGTCGGCAGGATGAGCGCGGTTCTTCCGCAGACGGTGTGGGAACGGTTGAGCTTGGTAGAGATGTGCGCGGTGAGTCGGCAATTGCGGATCGCGTCTTCCGCGACGGCACTGTCCGGCACCGCGCGAACGAAGTTGCCCGCGACCCCGAGGAAGACCTTGATGCGACCTTCGTGCATCGCCCTGATCGTGTTCACCGAGTCCAGGCCATGCGCTCGCGGCGGATCGAAACCGAACTCGCGTTGGATCGCGTCCAGGAAATCGTCCGGCATCTGTTCCCAGATGCCCATCGTTCGGTCTCCCTGCACATTGCTGTGCCCGCGCACTGGGCACGCTCCGGTTCCTGCCCTCCCGAGATTTCCGCGCATCATCAGAAAGTTCACGATCTCCCTGATGGTGGCCACCCCGTGCTTGTGCTGCGTCACCCCCATCGCCCAGCACACGATGACGCGCTCGTGGCGGAGCACCTCGTCCCGCACCGCTTCGATCTCCGCACGGTCGAGTCCCGTCGCCGCGATGATCTCGTCCCACGAGATCCGTCGGACGTGCTGCGCGAACTCCTCGAAACCACTGGTGTTGGCGCGGATGAATTCGTGGTCGAGCACGGCGCCGAGCCGCTCCTCCTCCGCCTCAAGCAGCAGCCGGTTCAGAGCCTGGAACAGCGCCAGGTCACCACCGCCACGGATGTGGAGGAACCGGTCGGCGATCGAGACTCCGCGACCGATCACCCCGCGCGGGCGCTGCGGGTTCTTGAAGCGCAGTAGTCCCGCCTCCGGCAGCGGGTTCACCGCGATGATCCGGGCACCGTTGGCCTTGGCCTCCTCCAACGCGGAAAGCTGCCGCGGGTGGTTGGTTCCGGGATTCTGCCCCACGAGGAAGATCAGGTCAGCGTGGTGGAGATCGTGCAGGCTCACCGTCCCCTTGCCCGTGCCCAGAGTCTCATGCAGGGCGAACCCGCTGGATTCGTGGCACATGTTGCTGCAATCCGGCAAGTTGTTGGTGCCGAACGCTCTGGCGAACAGCTGCAGCACGAAGGCTGCCTCGTTGCTGACCCGGCCCGAGGTGTAGAAGGCCGCCTCGTCGGGAGAGCCCAGTGACTTCAACTCCTCGGAGACCAACCCGAGCGCGTCGCGCCAGCTGATCGGCTCGTAGTGGTCGGAATCCGGCCGCTTCACCATCGGCTCGGTGAGCCGCCCCTGCTGATTCAGCCAGAGATCGGAATGCCGCGCCAACTCGGAGATCGGGTGCTGCCGGAAGAAGTCAGCGGTGACCCTCCGCAACGTGGCCTCGTCGTTGATGTGCTTGGCGCCGTTCTCGCAGTACTCGTTGCGGTGGCGCTGGCCCGGGGACGGGTCCGGCCAGGCGCAGCCGGGACAGTCGACGCCGTCCACCTGGTTGATCGTGAGCAGCGTCCGGGCCGTTCGCTCGACAGAGGTTTCCTCGAGCGAATACCCGAGCGCGTGCGTCACCGCCGGAATCCCAGCCGCCCATTTCTTGGGAGGAGTTACGGACAGTTCCTCGTCCGGTTCATCCCTGGGTGCGTCTCGCAATGTGTCCGCCTCTCATGGTCCTGCTGTCGCCGCTCAGCCGGTGGGCCACTTCGGGACCTGGCTTCTCGGCGGTTCCGGCTCAAACGGCTGCACCCGCCCCTTGCTGATCGCACCGCGCCAACCACCGCTCTCTTCTCCGAGCGATTCGATGAACTCCTTGAAGTGCTCGAGCCCGGACCGAACCATGCGGTGTGGCACCCCGAGGGCGCCAGCTAGGGACTCTCCGAGACCGCGTGGTTCGTAGTGGACCCGAACGACGATCTCGGTGCGCTCAGGCCCCAGGGGTCGGAAGCTCACCTCACCTCGATGGCGGGGTTGTCGTTCCAGACTGCGCCAGGCCACGCAGCGATCGGGCTGCTGCCGCACGATCTCGACCTCGGACTCCCGCCGCAGCGGACCGAACCCGATCACCCAGCAGGTCACGTTCGGTCTGAGCTGGTCGACCTTCTTCACCGCCGCCGCGAACCGCGGGAAGGACTTGAACTGAGTCCACTGGTTGTAGGCGGTGCGCACCGGGACACCGATATCAATCGTCTCTTCAATGGCGCTCATGACTCGCCCATCGTCGACTGCGCGTCCGCGCCAGTGTTGTTGCTCGTGCCGTCATCCGCCAGTGGACATTGGTCCAGATCCGGTCTCGAACGGGATGCCCCTTTGCCGACCACGGCCGCTCATAAATTGCGGTTATCGCTGAATTCAAGAAAGCACTTTGACGCTCATCACACTCGTACCTAGTTTTTCACGTCATTGGCCGTGCAACTGGTCATCCGCCAATCACGACCGGACAAGAAGCCGGGCAGGTGGGAGTGCAAGACCACGATGATGTCTCGACCACCAGCTCCGCTGCCCTTCACACGAGGTGCGCGCGCGGGCAGCCCCGGCTGGTGACTCACACCCCTGCTCACCCCGCGGGGGGATGAGATCTGGCGGCGTCTTTGATGTGCTCGCACACGCGCACCACAACGCCCTCGACCTTCGAGTCAGCTGACGCGGCTCGACAGCATCAACGCTCGCTGGCTCGGTACGCAACTGCCTCACCCTGGAGGTGCGCAATGGCCGTTCTATCGTTCTTGGATCGGGAGCACACAGTCGCTCCGCCCGGCTACAGCCGGTGGCTGATCCCGCCCGCTGCCCTGGCCGTTCACCTGTGCATCGGGCAGGTGTACGCGACGAGTGTGTACAAGGCGTCCCTTCGGGAGCACTTCGATACGAGTCTCACCGCGATCGGTGTCATCTTCTCGATCGCCATCGTCATGCTCGGTGTCTCCGCTGCGGTCTTCGGTACCTGGGTGGACAGGGTCGGTCCACGTCGCGCGATGTTCACCGCCGCGTGCTGCTGGGCGTCTGGGTTCCTCGTCGGGGCCGCCGGCATCGCCGTCGGCCAGCTCTGGCTGGTGTACCTCGGCTACGGGCTCATCGGGGGCATCGGCCTGGGCATCGGGTACATCTCCCCGGTGTCGACCTTGATGAAGTGGTTCCCCGACCGGCCCGGTCTAGCCACCGGGATGGCAATCATGGGGTTCGGCGGGGGTGCCATGGTCGCCGCACCGTTGTCGAGCAAACTGCTTTCCTTCTACGGCGGCGGAGCACAGGTCGCCTCCGGCGAGGCCGTCGCGAAGCTGTTCCTCACCCTGGGCGCAGCCTACTTCCTGGTCATGATGATGGGCGTCTTCACCGTGCGGGTGCCCGCCCCCGGATGGGTACCTCCGCACTTCGATCCGTCGAAGGTCAAGGCCAAGTCGATGGTGACCACGGGGAACGTCTCGGCCAGCAACGCGATCAAAACACCGCAGTTCTGGCTGTTGTGGACGGTGCTGCTCTGCAACGTGACCGCCGGTATCGGAATTCTCGAGCAGGCAGCCGAGATGATCGAGGACTTCTTCCGCGACGGGAACACATCGACCGTGACCGTGACCGCCGCTGCTGGCTTCGTCGGCTTGCTGTCGGTCACCAACATGGCCGGTCGGTTCATCTGGTCGTCCGCATCAGACATCATCGGCCGCAAACCGACCTACGTGATGTACCTCGGTTTCGGCATGATTCTCTACGTGCTGCTCGCCGTGGCCGGAGCGAGCTCCACAGCCTTGTTCGTAATCCTGTGCGCAGTCATCATCTCCTTCTACGGTGGGGGTTTCTCCACCGTTCCCGCGTACTTGCGCGACCTGTTCGGTACCTACCAGGTAGGCGCAATCCATGGCCGTCTGCTCACCGCGTGGTCGACGGCGGGCGTGCTCGGTCCGCTGATCATCAACCGCATCCTCGATACGCGGGGCACGCCGGGCGAGCTCGTCGCATCCGACTACCGGCCCGCCCTGCTCACCATGGTCGGCGTCCTGGCGATCGGGTTCACCGCGAACCTGCTCATCCGGCCGGTCGCCGAACGCTGGCACGAGAGGACCCCGGTTTCGGACGCCGTTGACACCCCTCGTCGTCCTACCACCACACCCAACCAGTGATCATCCGACGCAACGGCTTGGAGGAATGCGGACCATGACCGAATCCACTCCCCGCACACCCGACAAGTACAAGGCAGAGATAGGCATTACTTGGCTGATCGTAGGAATCCCCCTGCTCTACGGCCTGTTTAACGCCATCACGGCGGCCTTGCAACTGTTCACCACGTGACCCAATGCCGGGGATGCCGCGCCCGTTTGCCGACGCGTCATCCCCGGCACCGCGCATACAACGTCACAACCCGACGAGTACCGCATCACCGACCCACCAGCCACCTCTCGCCCAGGTCGTTCCAGATACGTCGTTAGTCGCCTGCAGTGTCGAGCTCCACCGGAAACGTCACGGATTCTCCAGTGTCCAGGCCAGATTCACGAACCTGCGCTTCCTCGACAACGCCGGGCTCATCCAGTCCCGGTATTGGAAAACCCGTGCGGCTGGCGAGATCGACCGTGCTCTGCAGATCCATCCCGCCAGCAACGTCGAGGAGAGCCCGAGCCAGGATCGGCTCCGGATCGCGGTCGTGGATGACCAGGCCAATGGTCTGGGTGGCTTCCGGCTCCACCAGCGGGATGGCGCGCATTCCCTCGGCCACATTGTGCCCGTTCACCCAGGACTGCGGGAGCACGGTCGCGCACCGGCCCTCCTCGACGTACGCCCGCAGCGCAGTGATCGAATCGGCCTCCACGGCAGGTACGGGTCGGGCGTTGACCTCCTCGAAGATCGAGTCCAGAATGCGGCGGTTCTGCATGTCGCCGGACAGCAGGCACAGCGGCACCTCCGCGGCCTCCTGCCAGGTCACCGAGCTTCGTCCGGCTAACGCGTCGTCGCCAACCAGCAGCAGGTACCGCTCGCGGTAGAGCGGCATCGACCGCACCCGGCTGAGCGGTTCGTTGTCCACGTACGTCACGCCGACGTCCAGCTCGTAGTTCGACAGGTCCCGCTGGATCTGCGCGGAAGTCATCGACCGCACGGAAAACCGGATGCGCGGCTGCGCCTCGGACAACAGCGCGGTGAGCACGGGCAGCACGTTGAGGGCGGTGGGGACGCTGCCGATGCGCAGGCATCCACTCAGCCCCTCGCGCATCACGCCCACGTCCTCGACCAACGAGTCGCGCTCGGCCAGGATCCGGTAGGCCCACTGCAAGATGCGCTCTCCTTCGGGCGTGAAACCGAGGAACCGGTTGCCTCGCTGGATGATCGGCACGTGCAGATCAGCCTCCAGCTTGCGGATCGCAGTCGACAACGCGGGTTGCGAGATGTAGCAAGTCTCTGCCGCACGGGCGAAGTGCCGTTCACGCGCCAAGGCCGTGAGGTATTCCAACTGCCGGATCAGCATCTGAACATCGCACCTCCACCACGATCCCCCATCCCACAGCTCAAGGGCCACCCAGCGCCCACCATGCCATCAATCGGTAGAACGCTCGCAATGGCTCAACCCGCTCGACTGCCCGGGCGGATGCACTCCGTCCGGGCAGTCGACGGCCAGGAGCGAGCTGCCGCTCACCACCTGGTCGAAGCACGCGGCCAGTCGGCGTGACGTCGCAGGTCCTGCTTCCACGGACCCCGGCCGCACTGCCGGTCACTAGTCGCTCGAATCCGCCGTAAACACACTGCTCCCGTATATGTCCTCCGCAGTGATGGTGACGAGATCCTCCTTCCCCAAGGGGCGGTTCAATCCCACCAGGCGGCGAGCCTGACGCAGCCGGCTGCGCTCGATGGCGTTGCGCACGCTGCGCGCGTTGGAGAAGTTCGGCCGCTGCATCCGGCGGGTGAGGTAGTCCGAGAAGACCTCACGTGCCTGCTCGTCGAAGCGGAAGTTCTCCTCCGCGACCATGAGATCGGCGATCTGCAACAACTCGGCGTGGTTGTAGTCCTCGAACTCGATGTGATGCGGAACCCGTGAGCTCAAACCCGGGTTGGCCGAGAAGAACGTCGCCATCCGATCCGGGTACCCGGCGAAGATGACCACCAGGTCGCCTCGCTCGTTCTCCATCTCGGTCAGCAGGATCTCGATGACCTCCTGCCCGTAATCGCGCTCGTTCTCCGGGCGGAAGAGGTAGTAGGCCTCGTCGATGAACAGCACTCCCCCCGCCGCGCGAGCGAGCGCCTCCTTGGTCTTCGGCGCGGTGTGGCCGATGAACTGGCCGACCAGGTCATCACGGGTCACCACGTGCACCCGTGGGGCCCGGATGTAGCCGAGGGCGTGCAGAATGCTCGCCATCCGCATGGCCACGGTGGTCTTTCCGGTACCAGGCCCACCGGTAAAACTCATGTGCAACGTCGGATTCGACGCCGTGAGCCCGAACCGCTCGCGGGCGCGGTCGACCTGCAGCAACGAGGCGATCTCGCGGACGCGCCGCTTGACCGAAGCCAAGCCGACCAGTTCGGCCTCGAGACAGGCCAGGGTCTCCGCGACCCTGGCCGCCGACTCGTCCGCCGAGAGGTCGAGCTCCGCGTCGTCACCGAGAGGGGCCGGCTGCCCCGAGCCCTCCTCAACGATCGCTTCGTCCGGCTCCGATTCGTCCTTGGCAGGCCGAGGGAACCCGAAACCTTTGGGCGTTTCCATCAGATCACCCGCTTGCGTACCGAGCCCCGGCAGGCTTCTCGGTGGCGTAGGACTTCACGGAGTACCGCTGGGTGCGGTCCGGCCCTTCCTGGCGTTCGAGGAGGAAGCCGGGCTCCTCCTCGGGTCGTTGAACGAGGAAGTGCATCGCGGTCGACTGCCTGCCCAGACTCGCGTCGTAGGCCAGCACCCGGACGTAGTGGCGAGGGTGGGTCGCGCGACACTCGTTGATCTGCGCGAGAACACCGTCGGGCTCGGCCAGGTCGAACATCGGCAGGCCCCACATCTCCCAGTAGACGTTGCGCGGATGCGGGTCGTCGGTGTACTCCACCGACACTGGCCAACCCTGGGAGAGGGCGTACTTCACCTGGGCCGCGATCTCTTCGTCGGTGAGGTCGGGCAGGTACGAAAACGTTCCATACCGGAGTTTCATGACGTGCTCCTGTGTCAGTGGGTGGTCAGGCCGACGGCAACGGAGTCGGGACGAAGTCGGGCGCGTCGGTGCTGGTGTAGTCGAAGGTGACCTCGCCCCACGTGGAGAGCGCAGCCTCGAGGGACTGGCAGTTCTTCGCGGCAGTGCGAAGCACGTCGGGGCCCTCGCGCAACAGGTCACGACCTTCGTTTCGCGCCTTGACCATGGCCTCCAGTGCAACGCGGTTGGCTTCAGCGCCCGCGGCGATGCCGTACGGGTGACCGATGGTGCCGCCACCGAACTGCAGGATCACGTCGTCACCGAACAGATCCAGCAACTGGTGCATCTGACCGGCGTGGATACCGCCGGAAGCGACCGGCATGACGCCCGGCATGGAGGCCCAGTCCTGGTCGAAGAAGATGCCGTTCTGCAGGTTCAGGGGAACGTTGTTCTCGCGCAGGGTGTCGTAGTACCCGCGGGTGGTGGCCGGGTCGCCTTCGAGCTTGCCGACGACGGTGCCGGCATGGACGTGGTCCACCCCCATCAGGCGGCACCACTTCGCGATCACCCGGAAGCTCACGCCGTGCGTCTTCTGCCGCGTGTAGGTCGAGTGGCCGGCGCGGTGCAAGTGCAGCAGCACGCCGTTCTCCCGGGCCCAGTGCGCCATCGACTGGATCGCCGTGTAGCCGATCGTCAGGTCGATCATCACGATCACGCTGCCGAGTTCCTTGGCAAGCTCCGCGCGGCGGTACATCTCCTCCATGGTGCCGGCGGTGACGTTGAGGTAGTGCCCCTTGACCTCGCCGGTCTCGGCTGTCGCCCGGTTGACGCCTTCCATCGCGTAGAGGAAGCGGTCACGCCAGCGCATGAACGGCTGGGAGTTGATGTTCTCGTCGTCCTTGGTGAAGTCCAGCCCACCGCGGCAGGCCTCGTACACCACGCGGCCGTAGTTGCGGGCCGACAGGCCGAGCTTGGGCTTGATCGTGGCGCCCAGCAGCGGGCGGCCGTACTTGTTGAGGTGCTCGCGCTCCATGACGATGCCGTGCGCCGGACCCTGAAAAGTCTTGGTGTAGGCGACCGGAATCCGCATGTCCTCGAGACGCAGCGCCTTCAGCGGCTTGAAGCCGAACACGTTGCCGATGATCGAGGAGGTCAGGTTCGCGATGGAACTCTCTTCGAAGAGGTCGATGTCGTAGGCGATGTAGGCGAAGTACTCCCCCGGCCGGCCTGGGACCTCGTCAACGCGATAGGCCTTGGCCTGGTAGTGAGTATTGGCCGTGAGCCGGTCGGTCCACACCACCGTCCAGGTCGCGGTGGATGACTCACCCGCCACCGCCGCGGCGGCCTCGATCGGGTCAACGCCATCCTGCGGCGTCACTCGGAACACCGCGAGCACGTCGGTGTCCTTGGGAACGTAGTCCGCGTTGTAGTAACCCATCCCCGCGTAGCTCTGCACGCCCGGGTCCCAGCGTTCCTTGGTCTCCGTACCGTCTTCGCTGATCGTCATGGCAGTTCCCTTTCCTGTCCGCTCGGTGCACGACCAGTCTCGGTTCCCAATCAATCAACGACAATCGAAACTTTTCTTCGAATAGATAAGGCATCATTGAACTATGGATGGGATTGCCGATCTGCCTGCCGCGGCCACCTGGGCGCGACTGCACACCTTCATGGCGGTCTACGAAACGGGCAGCGTGAAAGCCGCTGCCGAAGCGCTCCACGTGACGCCGTCGGCGGTCTCAGCAGCCATCGCGGCCTTGGAGTCCGCGCTCGGCACGACGCTGTTCGCGAAGGCAGGACGTGGCATCGTGCCCACGGACGCCAGCGAGACCTTCGCTACCTACGTCCGCAAACTCCTCGGTTTGCTCGCCGAAGCCGCCGGCGCGGTGCAGGACGCCGAGCGCGGACGCGTGCGGATCGGTGCCGTCGCGACAGCAAGCGAGTACGTCCTGCCGCGGCTGATCGCGTCGTTCGCCCGGGAGCATCCGCAGATCGAACTCTCCCTGTCGGTCTTGCCACGGGACGAACTGTTCTCGCTCGCGTCCGACCACGCCGTCGACGTGGTGCTCGCCGGCCGCCCGCCGCATGGGTCCGGTCTGGTGACCAGAGCGCGACGAGCGAACCGCTTGGTCCTCGTCGGCCGGCCGGAAATTCGAGGTGACCCACGGACGACGACCTGGTTGCTGACCGCCTTGGGATCGGGCACGCGCGAGACGACCTTGGCGCTGCTCACGCGACTGCAGGCAGCACCGCCGCTGCTGACGCTCGGCACCGCCGGTGCCGCGGTCGCCGCCGCACGCGAGGGCCTCGGTGTCACGCTGGTGCACGAGGAGGCCGTGCGCGAGCAGCTGGAGGCTGGCGAACTCGCGTCATACCCGGTGACGGGGACTCCGCTCGACCGCCCGTGGCATCTGTGCACCACCTCCGAGCCGACGGCTGCGACTCGCTTGTTCCTGCGGCACGTGTGCGCCCGGGAAAGGGTGGGTTCGGCGGCGTTTCACACCCGGCATCGCCCCAAGGGGTGAGTACAACGCATGGCACAGGTCACAACATGCTGAGCATGACGACCACTTTTCCCAGCAGCGTTCCCGCCCTAGCAGAGACTGCGGAGCAGATGACCTGCGAAGGCCGGGGCATCCTCGCGGCCGACGAGTCGATCAAGACCATGTCGGCCCGCCTGAAGGCCGAGGGAATTCCCGCAAACGAGATCACTCGTCGCGACTACCGCGAGCTGCTGCTCACCGCCAACCGGCTGTCGGACTCGGTCAGCGGGATCATCCTCGCCGACGAGACGTTCGGCCAGCATCTCAACGACGGCCGCACCTTCCCCGAGGCCGCGCACGATCTCGGCATCCTGCCGGGCATCAAGGTTGACACCGGGACCACCCCGCTGCCGGGGCTCGGCGGTGCGCTCATCACCGAAGGCCTCGACGGTCTGGGTGCCCGGCTGGCCTCCTACGCCGAGCGCGGGGCCGCCTTCGCCAAGTGGCGGGCCGTGTTCGACGTGCAGACGATCACGGCCTACAGCGCCCGTGCCAACGGCCACGCCCTCGCGAGGTACGCGTCACTGTGCCAGCAGCACGGAATCGTCCCGATCGTCGAGCCGGAGGTGCTCTGCAACGGGGTTCACGACCTGGCAACGTCCGCGCACGCGACCCGTCTAGCCCTCGCCGGCTTGTTCGAGGAGCTCGACCAAGCCAGTGTCGACCTGAACGGGATCGTGCTCAAGCCGAACTTCGTGACACCCGGTCTGGGCGCGCCACCGGCCGCAGCATCCACGGTGGCCGCAGCTACCTTCGAGGTCCTCGGTGACACCGTTCCCCGCGCCGTTCCGGGGATCGCCTTCCTGTCCGGCGGACACCCGACGTCGGACGCGTGCACGTTCCTCGCCGACCTCAACGCAACCACCAAGCGTCCATGGCAGGTTACCTTCTCCTTCGGGCGAGCGCTGGTCAGCGACGCCCTGCGCACCTGGGGCGGCGACGCGGCCAACGTCGCCGCCGCCCAGGAAGCCCTGGTCGCAAACTGCCGGCAGGCCGCAAAGGCAATCAGCTGACCTCCCTTGAACCGTTGAGGCGGCACGACCGCTTGGCCCGCCCCCGCGACCGCACCTCCTAGGGTTCTCAGCCGTCTTCTCGCGAGGACATTTCGTGACGTATGGACATACATGGGAATTGGGATTCCGAGCGTGAAGGCGGCTGAGGCCCTCGTCCCACCCGCCAGTAAAGGTGTGTTCAAAGGACAAACGCTAGAGCGGGAGTTCGACGAGCATCGTGGTACCGCGCTCCGGGACGGACTCGACTCGCAAGGACGCCTCGATGATGGCGCAGCGCTCGGCGATGGAGCTGAGGCCGAAGTGCTGCGCCCCGTCCGCGTCCATGGTGCGCGCATTGCGGCGTTCTTCCTGATCGAAGCCCTTCCCATCGTCTGCGCACCCGATCACGATCGAGTCGCCGACCCGGCGCAGTGACAGCACGATGCGGTCCGCTTCGGCGTGCTTGACCGCGTTGGCCAGGGCCTCTTGGAGGATCCGGTAGAGCGCGGCCGCCGCATGGTTGGGGAGGTCATCAGTATCGGCCGCGGGGTCCACCACGAGCTCGATCGACGGCCCCTCATCCCGGCTGGCCATCTGCACGAGCGACTCGATCGCCGCGACCAGTCCGAGGTCGTCGAGGACCAGGCTGTGCAGGCCCGAGATGGCCGCTCGCGTCTGGTTGTAGGCCATGTCGGCGAGCACGCGAGCACTCACCAGCTCGGCTCGCGCGCGCTCCAACTCCTGCGCCCGCATCGAGGCCTCCGAGTCGTCGTGCGCTGCGAGTTCGGAGACGGTCAGGTCCGCAGCCGAGAGGTGGAACGACATCGACGCCAGCGCAGTGGTCACGCCGTCGTGCAGGTCGAACGCGATCCGGCGCCGCTCCGCCTCCTGCGCCGAGATGGCCTGCTTCATGAGCCGGTCCCGCTCGGTGCGGTGACGGTTGACCGCCCTCCACAACTGCTCCGCGTGCAGCCGCAGACCGAGCACCGTCGCGATCGGTCCCGCGGCTTCGAGGTCGTCCGGACCGAACGGCCGCCGCGGGCTGCGGTGGACAGCCAGGACACCTACGACACCGGCCTCTTCGTCGAGCCCCCGCAGCGGGAGGCACATCCGGGCCACGGTCTGCTGCGGCTTGAGCCCCAGAAGCTGGCGGTGCAACGAATTGCGAGGCGAGTCGGCCTCAAGCAGAACCGGCTTGCCGGTGCGCGCGACCAATCCCGTGACTCCGAAGCCGACCTGCAGCTTCAAGGAGCCCGCGGAAGCGTGCTCTGGCCAGATGTCGACGATGCTTAGGTCCTGGGCTTCAATGGCGTACAGCAGCACACCGTCGGCCTCGAACAGTCCGGCGAGGTCCGCCGCGCTGGGAATCGAACTGGCGGCCGCGCTCAATGGAACAGCCCCTCCCGCAACGCGACGGCGATGGCTCCGCTGCGGTCGGCGACCCCCAGCTTGCGGTAGAGCCCGCGGATGTGGGTCTTCACCGTGTCCTCGCTGACCACGAGCTTGCTCGCGACCGCCTTGTTCGAGTGGCCCGCGACCAGCAACTCCAGCACCTCCGACTCTCGCTGGGTGAGGCCGAGGTGCGCACCGGACCAGAACTCGCCCGCGTTGAGCCGCGCGGCCGAGAGTGCCACCCGACCTGCCAGCGCTGGATCGACGACGGTCTCGCCCTCACGGATCCGGCGCAGATGGCCGACCAGTTCCTGGCCGTCGATGCGCTTGAGGATGTAGCCGGACGCACCGACGCGCAGGGCTTGGTAGAGGTAGTGCTCGTCGTCATACACGGTCAGCAGGACGACCTTGGTGTCCGGATACTGCGTGGTGATCTGGCGGCACAGGTCCAGGCCGCTCTCCTTGCCGATGCGCACGTCGCACAGCACGACCTCGGGGCGCTGCTCCGCGACCATCGTGAGCGCCGCCGCTCCGGTCGTCACCTGCCCCACGACCAGCACCTCGTCGGGAAAGTGACCGAGCATGGCGCCAAGCCCGTGCAACACCATCTCGTGGTCGTCGACGAGCACAAGGCGCTGGGGGTTCGGGGACGACGCCGTCATGCGCCAAGCCTACGGCGAGGAATCCGCCGGGCATATCACCCGCCCGTCCACCCGCGTGGGTGAGTGCGCAGCGTGCGTGACGGGGTCCGATGAACACACCCGATTTGAAAGGCCACGCCATGACCGACTCCAGTGTCCGCCAGCCGCTCGTCGTACCGTCGGTGTTGCCCGCCGATTTCGCCGAACTCGGCAACGAGGTGCAGGCGCTCTGCGAGGCGGGCGTAGACCGGATCCAGTGGGACGTCATGGACGGCGTCTTCGTCCCGAACCTCACCTTCGGTCCTGATGTCATCGCGGCGGCGCGCCCGCACAGCGCGGTCGAGTTCGAGGCCCACCTCATGGTGGTCACCCCCGACGAGCTGCTGGGACGGTACGTCGATGCGGGGTGCGAGCTCGTCATCGTGCACGCCGAGGCCTGCACCCACCTCCATCGCACGCTGGCGCGCATCCGCGACCTCGGCGCGCGCAGCGGGGTTGCGCTGAACCCGCACACTCCCGCGGATATCGTCGAGCACGTTCTGGGCGAGACCGACCTGGTCCTGGTCATGACCGTCAATCCCGGATTCGGCGGCCAGGCGTACATCCCCGCCGTGGAGTCGAAGATCGCGCGACTCCGGCGAATGATCGACGCCTCCGGTCTGCCCGTCGAGCTCGAGGTCGACGGCGGCATCACCGCCAAGACCATCCGGTCGGCTTCCGCCGCCGGTGCCGACGTCTTCATCTCGGGCTCGGGGTTGTACGCCCACCCGGCGGGCAAAGCGGCTGCCGTCGCGGAGTTGCGCGCCGCGGCGAGCGAGAGCGCATCACAGAGAAAGGCAGCTTGATGACCAACGTCCTGCAAAGAGCTCGCGTGCCCGTCGAGACCGACCGCCTGGCCGTCGACACGCTCCGCTTCCTCGCCGCCGACATGGTGCAGTCCGCGTCGAGTGGGCACCCGGGAATGCCGATGGGGGCGGCTCCGATGGCATGGACGCTGTGGAGCCGACACCTGCGCCACGACCCCCAGGCGCCCGGCTGGGCGGACCGCGACCGCTTCGTGCTGTCCGCCGGCCACGGCTCAGCCCTGCTCTACGGGCTCCTGCACACCTTCGGCTACGATCTCCCGGAAGCCGAGCTGCGCTCGTTCCGCCAGTTGGGCTCCCGCACCCCGGGACATCCGGAGTTCGGACACACGCCGGGTGTCGAATGCACCACCGGGCCTCTCGGTCAGGGCCTCGCCATGGCGGTGGGCATGGCACTGGCCGAGCGGATGGCCAACGCCAGGTATCCCGAGGTCACCGGCCACCACACGTACGCGATCGTCGGTGACGGCTGCCTCATGGAGGGCATCAGCCACGAGGCCGCTTCCTTCGCCGGGCATCTCGGCCTCGGACGGCTCGTCGTGCTCTGGGACGATAACGACATCACCATCGACGGCGGCGTCGACCGCTCGTGCGGCGATGATCAGCCCGCCCGCTTCGCCGCGTGCGGCTGGCACACCGAGGCGGTGGTAGACGGCACCGACATCGATGCGATCGACCAGTCGATCACCCGCGCCAAGTCCGACCCGCGACCCAGTTTCATTGCGGTGCGGACCGTGATCGGCCAGGGCGCTCCGGGGGTGGAGGGCACGGCGAAGGCGCACGGAAGCCCGCTGGGCGACGCGCTGCTCGCCGAGACCAAGGAACTCGCTGGGTGGGAGCATCCGCCGTTCACGGTGCCCGAGCCGGTGCGCGAGGCCTGCGCCGCGCTGGCCGAGGCCGGCGCTCGGGAACGCGCCGCCTGGGGCGAGGACTTCGCGACCTTCGAAGCTGCTTGCCCGGAGCGCGCCGCGAAGTACCGCCGAGCGCAGGAACGCAGGCTGCCCGACGACCTCACCCCCCTGCTGCAGGTAGCAGACGCGGTACCCCGGGCAACCCGGCAGTCCTCACAGGCCTGCTTGGACGCCGCCCGCGGGATGCTGCCGGAGCTGGTCGGCGGGTCGGCGGACCTGTCCGGATCGACCGGCACCGCCTTCGGCGAGCTGGTGACCCGCGACGACTACGCGGGCACGGCGATCGCGTTCGGCATCCGCGAGTTCGGCATGGCCGCGATCATGAACGGCATCAGCCTGCACGGCGGGTTCCGGGTCTTCGGCAGCACCTTCCTGGTCTTCGCCGACTACCTGCGACCGGCGCTCAGGTTGTCGGCGCTCATGGGACAGCCGGTCATCTACGTGCTCACCCATGACTCGATCGCGGTGGGCGAGGACGGTCCCACCCACCAGCCGGTCGAGCACGTCGAGTCGCTGCGCGCGATCCCCGGGCTTCAGGTGCTGCGCCCGGCGGACACTGCCGAGACCGTGGAGGCCTGGCGGTTGGCGCTCAAGCGCACCGACGGGCCCACAGCGCTGATCCTCTCCCGGCAGTCGCTCCCCCAGCTGGACGGGGATGACCTCGACGGCGACCATCCCGTTTCACTCGAAATCGTGGCGACCGGCTCGGAAGTGTCGCTGGCCACCGCCGTTGCTCGTGGGCTGCGAGCCGAGGGGCACGGCGTCCGGGTGGTCTCGGCACTCGACCGCTCGCGCTACGCACCGGATCCCTCCGTGACCTCCGTCAGCCTCGAGGCAGGCAACACCGCGGGCTGGCGAGGGATCGTCGATCTCGCCATCGGCATCGACGACTTCGGCGACAGCGGCCCCGGTGGCGAGGTCATGGCCCGCCACGGCTTCACCGCGGACGCGGTCGCCGCCCGTGTACGCGACTACCTCGATTCCGCCCGATGAGCCGGCTCGACGCGGTGATCTTCGACGTCGACGGCACGCTCGTCGACAGCGAGCGGGACGGCCATCGAGTGGCGTTCAACGCGGCGTTCGAGGCAGCCGAGCTGTCGGATCGCTGGGATATCGCCACTTACGGACGGCTGCTGAAGATCACCGGTGGTGCCAAGCGGCTGGCGTTCTGGTTCGAAAGCACCGGCCGGTCACCGGGCGAGGCCGCGGAACTCGCGGAGCGGCTGCACAAGCGCAAGACCCAGATCATGCGGCGTCTGGTCGAGGATGGGCAGGTGCAGGCCCGCGCAGGGGCTCATCAGCTGATCGACGAGATCGAGGCGAGCGGCGTCCCGGTGCACGTGGCGACCACCGGCACGCGCGCATGGGTCGAACCCCTGCTGGAACACGCCTTCGGCAACAGGTTCCACACCGTGATAACCGGCACCGAGGTCCCCGATCTCAAGCCCAGCCCGGCCGCGTACCTCGAGGTGTTGCGCCGGACCGGCTGCCCACCCGAGCACGCGGTTGCCGTCGAGGACTCCGCCAATGGCGTGCAGGCGGCTGTCGCCGCCGGACTGCGCTGCGTGGCCGCGCACAACCCCTACACCCGCGACGACGACCTGTCCGGGGCGACGCTCGTCGCGGGCGGGCTGGACGACCCGGCGCTCGTGGCCTGGTTCCACCGCCGACTGAGGAAACGGCCGGACGAGTGACGAGGGCACGCAGGTGCCCCGTCCAGGTTTCAGACTTGCCAAGGTCAGGAACCTGGACGGGGCACCGGCGTGCTTCGCTCGCAGAGCGAGAAGCGGGCACGGTCTTGATCGAGACCGTGCCCGCTCCTGCGCGCTCAGGGCCATCAACGTTGCGCGGCCTCTGCCGAATCCTCCTCAAGAATCCGGATTCCGGGCAATTGCTTACCTTCGAGGTATTCGAGGCTGGCGCCTCCACCGGTGGAGATGTGCCCGAAGGCCGACTCGTCGAAGCCGAGCAGGCGGACTGCGGCGGCGGAGTCGCCGCCGCCGACGACGGACAGTCCATCCACCGTGATCAGTGCCTCGGCGACCGCCCGGGTGCCGTTGGCGAACTCGACGACCTCGAAGACACCCATCGGGCCGTTCCAGAAGACCGTGCTGGCGTCCGTGAGGACGTTCGCGAACGCCTTGGCCGACTCCGGCCCGATGTCCAGGCCGAGCGCGTCGGCGGGGATGGCGTCGGCGGCCACGACCTTGGGCTCAGGGGTGCGGCTACCGTCGGGAAACGCAGTGTCGACCACGACGTCGGTGGGCAGCACGACCTCCACACCCGCCTCCCGCGCCTGCGCGAGATAGCGCCTGACGGTGTCGAGCTGGTCGGACTCCAGCAGGCTCCTGCCGACCTCGTGGCTCTGGGCGGCTAGGAAAGTGAAGGCCATACCACCACCGATGAGCAGCTTGTCGGCTTTGGTCAGCAGGTTCTCGATGACGCCGAGCTTGTCGGAGACCTTCGAACCACCCAGCACCACGCGTAGGGCGGGTCGGGATCGACGGTCAGCTGCCGCAGCACGTCGATCTCCGTGGCCACCAAGCCGCCCATCGCGCGCGGGAGTCGCTGCGCGACGTCGTAGACGCTGGCCTGCTTGCGGTGCACCACGCCGAAACCGTCGGAGACGAAGGCATCGGCGAGCGCGGCGAGCTGGTCGGCGAACGCGGCCCGCTCGGCGGCGTCCTTGGAGGTCTCGCCGGAGTTGAACCGGACGTTCTCCAGCAACGCCACGTCACCGTCGGCCAGCCCCGCAATTGTCGCCGAGGCCGACTCGCCCACGGTGTCGGTGGCGAAAACGACCAGTCGGCCGAGCAGCTCGGCGAGCCGCGCGGCCACCGGGGCCAGGGAGTACGCCGGGTCGGGCTCTCCCCGGGGGCGGCCGAGGTGAGCGGTCACCACGACCCGGGCACCGGCCTCGGAGAGCGCTTCGATCGTCGGCACCGCCGCGAACCCGACCGTCATCGGTGATGCTGGAGCCATCCAGGGGAACGTTGAGATCGGACCGGACGAGCACCCGCTTGCCACGGACATCGCCCAATCCCGCGAGGAAGTCCACCATTGCTCAGACGCTCTCACCGACGTGAGTGATCAGATCTGCGAGCCGGTTGGAGTAACCCCATTCGTTGTCGTACCAGCCCACGACCTTGACCTGGTCGCCGATCACCTTGGTCAGCGGCGAGTCGAAGATGCACGACGCCGGATCGGTGACGATGTCAGACGACACGATCGCATCGGTGGAGTACCGCAGGATCCTGCCATCGGCCGCAGCCCTGACGATCTCGTTGACCTCCTCGACCGAGGTCTGCTTGGGCGCCTCGAAGGTCAGGTCGGTCGCCGAGCCGGTCGGCACCGGCACCCGCACTGCGTAACCGTCCAGCTTGCCCCGCAGCTCCGGCAGCACCAGACCGATTGCCTTCGCCGCACCGGTCGAGGTCGGGACCACGTTCAACGCGGCGGCACGCGCACGGCGCGGATCCTTGTGGATGTTGTCCTGCAAGTTCTGGTCGGCCGTGTAGGCGTGCACCGTGGTCATCAGACCCTTGGTGATGCCCAGGCCGTCGTGCAGCGCCTTGGCCATCGGGGCCAGGCAGTTGGTCGTGCACGAGGCGTTCGAGATCACCGTGTGCGCCGCCGGGTCGTAGTCCTGCTCGTTCACCCCCATCACCACGGTGACGTCCTCATGGCGCGCTGGAGCCGAGATGACCACCTTCTTCGCACCACCGGAGTCGACGTGTGCACGTGCCTTCTCAGCATCGGTGAACAAGCCTGTCGACTCGACGACGATGTCGGCGCCGAGATCCTTCCACGGCAGATCAGCCGGGTCGCGCTCCGCGAGCGCTGCGACCGATGTGCCACCGACGACGATGGCGTCTCCGGTGGCGGTGACCTCAGCGTCCAGCCGGCCGAGGATCGAGTCGAACTTCAACAGGTGCGCCAGCGACGCGTTGTCGGTCAGGTCGTTGACGCCCACGATCTCGATGTCGGCGCCGCCGGAAGCGTTGAGCGCACGCACGGCGCGGAAGAAGTTACGGCCGATGCGGCCGAAACCGTTGATACCTACGCGAACGGTCACTGATGTCCTCCTCGGGTGCAGGGGCGGATTGCTCGATGGGCGCGGGTCAACGAGCCTTGTCGCGACGCTCGAAGAGCCGCCAGAGCATCGGGGTGAAGATCAGCTGCATCGCCAGGTCCATCTTCCCGCCGGGGCAGACGATGGTGTTCGGGCGCGACATGAACGAGTCGTGCAGCATCGAGAGCAGGTAGGGGAAGTCGATCCCGCGCGGGTCGGCGAAGCGGATGACGAGCATGGACTCGTCCGGTGAGGGAATCGTCCGCGCGATGAACGGGTTCGAGGTGTCGACCACCGGAACCCGTTGGAAGTTCACGTGAGTTCGGGAGAACTGCGGGCACATGTAGTGCACGTAGTCGTGCATCCGCCGCAGGATCGTCTCGGTCACCGCCTCGGTCGAGTAGCCCCGTTTCGCCTTGTCCCGTTGCAGCTTCTGGATCCACTCGAGGTTGATCACGGGCACGACGCCGATCAACAGGTCGGCGTGCTGGGCGACGTCGACCTTCTCGGTGGCCACCGCGCCGTGCAGCCCTTCGTAGAACAGCAGGTCCGTATCGGCCGGGATGTCCTCCCAGGCTGTGAACGTCCCCGGTTCCTGCGCGTACGGCGCCGCCTCCTCCTCGTTGTGGAGGTACTTGCGTACCTTCCCGGTGCCGCTCTCGCCGTACTCCCGGAACAGGGTCTCCAGTTCCTCGAACAGGTTGGACTCGGGGCCGAAATGGCTGAAAGTATGGTCCCCCTCGGCGAACGCCCTAACCATCTCGCCCTTCATGGCCATGCGGTCGTAGCGGTGGAAGCTGTCGCCTTCGACGAAGGCGGCCTCGACCTCCTCCCGGCGGAAGATCTGCTCGAAGGTGCGCATCACCGAGGTGGTACCGGCGCCGGAGGACCCGGTGATCGCGACGACTGGGTGCTTGGCGGACATGGATCCTCCAGGAGATCAGATGGCGTGAAACAGGCCGCGGACGCCGTACAACGGGTTCCAGTGCTCCGTCGTGTCGCTCGGCTCCTCGGTCGGCTCGGTGTGATAGCGCGTGATCCGCTCGACCTCCTCGCGGGAGCCGAAGACGAGCCCGATGCGCTGGTGCAGGTCGGTCGGGTTCACCTCGAGGACCCGCTCACGGCCGGTCGTGGCAAGGCCGCCGGCCTGCTCGATCAGGAACCCGATCGGGTTCGCTTCGTAGAGCAACCGCAGCCGACCCGCCTTCTCGGGGTTCTTCGAATCCCGCGGATACATGAAAACGCCACCGCGAGTGAGGATCCGGTGGGCCTCGGCCACCAGCGATGCCACCCAACGCATGTTGAAGTCCTTCTCACGGGGACCCGACACCCCTTGCAGGCACTCATCGATGTAACGCTTGATCGCCGGCTCCCAGAAGCGGCGGTTGGAGGTGTTCACGGCGTACTCCGCGGTGGTCTCCGGCACCTCGATGTCCTGGCGGGTCAGAAAGAACTCGCCGAGTTTCGGCTCAAGGGTGAAGGCGTGCACCCCCGTCCCGACGGTGAGCACGAGCACCGTCGACGGGCCGTAGATGGCATATCCGGCGGCCACCTGCTTCGTTCCCGGCTGCAGGAAATCCTCCACCCGGGCTTCCTCCCCGGGCGCCGGCGCCCGCAGGATCGAGAAAATGCTGCCCACCGAGACGTTGGCGTCGATGTTGGACGAGCCGTCGAGCGGGTCGAACGTGAGCAGGTACTTGCCACGGGGGAATTCGACCGGGATGGAGTACGGCTCCTCCAGTTCCTCCGAAACCATGCCGGCGAGTTGACCACCCCACTCATTGGCGCGCAGGAAGATCTCGTTGGCCACGACGTCGAGCTTTTGCTGCTGCTCGCCCTGAACGTTGACCGCACCCACGCTGCCGATCACGCCCGTAAGCGCACCAGAGGCGATGCGCTGGGAGATGGCTTTGCAGGCCAGCGCCACGTCTAGAATCAGCGAGTTGAGCTCTCCGCTCGAACCGGGATGACGTCGGCGTTCCTCGATGAGGAATTGGGCCAGCGTCGAGCGCTCGGTCAGCATCTCATCACTCCTGACGGGTCATGGGCGTGCGTCGAGCACAACCGGGGCGTGCGTTGAGCCCACCAGCCTGGCCGGCGACGAGCATCCACCCGAGGGGTGACCGCGGGGGTGGTTGCCAGATGGCGGGGTCTCTTGGAATCACCCTGCCGAGCAGCTCACCCCTGAGCTCATTCCCGCAGGTGATTCCTTGGCTCCGCGCGTCTCATAACGTCGGCCCACAGTCCCCACCGCACGTCAGAGGAGCCCGACGCACATGATGGGTGAGACCACCACCGACTCCCTCGGCACCGAGCCCCTCAGCACGCTGTACCGCGGTCTGATCTGCGACCTCGACGGTGTCGTTTACCGCGGCGCCACGGCCGTCCCCGATGCGGTCGAGACCTTGAACCAGGTGACAGCGGACGGCCTGCCGGTCGTCTTCGCGACCAACAACGCATCTCGCTCACCGAAGAACGTGGGCGAGCACCTCCACCGGCTCGGCGTCGCACCGCAGGGCTGGTCGGTGGTCACCAGCTCCCAGGCCGCCGCGGCGCACCTGTCGGAGCGTCTCGAGCGAGGCGCTCCCGTGTGCGCGGTCGGCGGGCCAGGTGTCGCACAGGCGCTCACCGAAGCCGGACTGACCCCGGTTCGCGTCGCGGAGCTGGATGACACCGGGGTCGAGGCGGTCGTCCAGGGACTGGGAGTCGACGTCACCTGGGCCGAGTTGGCGGCGGTCGGATACCTCGTCCACGGAGGAGCCGCCTGGGTGGCGACGAACCTCGACCTCATGCTGCCCACCGCGCACGGCCCAGCCCCCGGCAACGGCGCCCTCGTCGCGGCGGTGCAGACCGCGACCAGCGCAACCCCGCACGTGGTCGGCAAGCCGCGCGCCGCCCTGTTCGACCTGGCGCGCACCCGGCTCGGCACCGATCAATCAGACACCCTCGTGTGTGGAGACCGGTTGGACACCGACATCGAGGGTGCCAACTCGGCCGGTCTCGACTCGCTGTTCGTGCTGAGCGGTGCCTCCCGTCTCCGCGACCTGGCGTTCGCCCCGCCGTCCGCACGCCCGACGTACGTCGCCACCGACCTGACCGGTCTGCTCGCTCCCGGGCTGCCCTTGCACACCACGGTGCCCGACCAGCTCGTCGAGCTCACACCCGAAGCCGTTCTTCGCATGCGGGTTGATGGCGACAACAGCAAGCTGCTGCAGTCCGTGGTCGCCACGGTATGGGCCGCGCTCGACGACGGTCGTGCGGTCCCCGACGACGAAGACATGTGGGCCAGGATCGAACGACAGCTCGAACTCGACCGCGCGAGCTCGAGCTCGGTTGTTGCGAGATGAGCTAACGGTCGGCCGTTCCGGTTGCGTGATGCGCCGCGGGGTACTCCATGCCGTCTTGGCGCGTGAGCGCTTCCACGACGGGGCGTCACGAGCTGCTCAAGCTGACCCGGGCTTCAACGCGCAGGACCACCGCCCGTTGGCCATCCTTCAGTACGGTCGGTTCAATTGGATCAGTCCGACGGTGTCGCCGGTTCCGCCTGCGCGGCGGGCGAACTGGTCGCGCCACCTCGGTCCCGCGCGAGACAGTCGATCCAAAACGGCTGGGGGGAAGAGCGAAATTGTTCACCCCTGCCGACATCCAGTTCGCCGCACGCCAAGACGCCCAGACCACACTCGAACGCGACGTCCTGCACTTGCTCAGAACGCGTGCAGGATGTCTTCGACGCGCTTCTTGGCGTCGCCGAACAGCATCGCGGAGTTGTCCCGGAAGAAAAGCGGGTTCTGCACGCCGGCATACCCGGAGGCCATCGACCGCTTGAACACGACCACGTTGTCGGCCTTCCACACCGTGAGCACGGGCATGCCCGCGATCGGGCTGGCGGGGTCCTCGGTGGCGGCCGGGTTAACCGTGTCGTTGGCTCCGATCACGAGAACGACGGAAGTGCCGGTGAAGTCGTCGTTGATCTCATCCATCTCGAGGACAACGTCGTAGGGCACCTTTGCCTCGGCCAAGAGCACGTTCATGTGCCCGGGCAGGCGACCTGCGACCGGGTGGATGCCGAACCGCACGTCCACGCCCTTCTCACGCAGCTTGCGGGTGAGCTCGGCGACGCCGTACTGCGCCCGGGCCACCGCCATGCCGTAGCCCGGCGTGATGATGACGGAGTCGGCACGGGCCAGCAGCTCCGCGACGCCCGCCGCGGTGATCTCGCGGTGCTCACCGCACTCGGTGTCGCCGGCCGGGCCGGCCTCCACGCCGAACCCTCCGGCGATCACCGAGATGAAGGACCGGTTCATCGCCTTGCACATGATGTACGACAGGTAGGCACCCGAGGAGCCGACAAGCGCGCCAGTGATGATCAGGAGGTCGTTCTCGAGCAGGAAGCCCGACGCGGCGGCCGCCCACCCCGAGTAGCTGTTGAGCATCGACACCACGACCGGCATGTCGCCGCCCCCGATCGAGGCGACCAGGTGCCAGCCCAGCAGCAGAGCGAGCGCGGTGACCACGATCAGCAACCACAGCTGCGGCTCGAGGATGAACCAGGCCGTGAGGGCGACGAACCCGACGAGCGCGCCCACGTTGAGCAGGGTCTTGCCCGGCAGCACCAGCGGGTCGGACTTCATCCGTGCTGACAACTTCAAGAACGCCACAATCGAGCCGGTAGAGGTGACCGCTCCGACGAACACGCCGATGACGACCTCGGCGCTGTGGATGCCCAGCAGGTCCGACCGGCGCAGCTGCTCGGCGGCGGCGCCGACGGGGTGGTGCTCCACGTGGAAGAAGCCGTTCCAGCCGACCAGGACCGCAGCGAGTCCGACGAAGCTGTGCAACAGCGCGATCAACTCCGGCATCCCGGTCATCTCCACGACGCGGGCTCGCCACAGCCCGATCGCGGCACCGACGGCAGTAGCGCCCAGCAACAGACTGAGACCGAGCGGCCCGATGCCCCGATCGACGGCGAGCGCCAAGGTCGCGAGCAGCGCGACTAACATGCCGGCGATACCGAAGCCGTTGCCGGCCTTGGCCGTCTCGTGCTTGGACAGACCCGCCAAGGCAAGGATGAACAACAGGGCAGCGACGATGTACGCCGCCTGCGCGGTGGTTCCCACCGAAATCATGTGATCAGCGCTCCGTCAGAGCTTGTTCCTGAACTGGTTTGGTGTTTGTCCTGAGGCGGCAAATCCGCTTGGCCCACCCGAGCAACCTGCGCCGCTGCGCAACGCAAGCCCAGGGAGCAGGCGCTCAGGACCGGGAGAACATGGCGAGCATGCGGCGGGTCACCGCGAAGCCACCGAAGATGTTGATGCTGGCGAGCAGGATCGCCGCGGTCGAGAGCACGGTAATCGCGGCATCCCCTTGGCCGATCTGCAGCACTGCGCCGATCACGATGATTCCCGAGATCGCGTTCGTCACCGACATGAGCGGTGTGTGCAGCGCGTGGTGCACGTGCCCGATCACGTAGTAGCCGATCACGATCGCGAGCGCGAACACCGTGAGGTGCGCCTGCAGCGCCTCAGGCGAAATCGCTACCAGACTGAACAGGACGGCGGCCGCGGCCGTGACGATGCCGAGCCGCTTGCCCGCGGACATGGGCTGTCGCACCGGTTTCTCCACGGGCTCCCGTGTGGATTCCAGCTCCGGTGCAGGGGTCGCCGAGACCTGCACCGGCGGGGGCGGCCAGGTCAACTCCCCGTTTCGCACGACGGTCATCGAACGTTGGACCACGTCGTCGAAGTCGAGCACCAGTCGGCCGTCCCCATCCGGTGTCATCAGCTTCATCAGGTTCACCAGGTTGGTGCCGTAGAGCTGAGAGGCCTGGGACGGGAGCCGACCGGCCAGGTCGGTGTAGCCGATGATGGTGACACCGTTGCCGGTCACGACCCTCTCACCGGCGACGGTCCCCTCGACGTTGCCGCCGGTCGAGGCAGCCATGTCCACGATCACGCTGCCGGGTTTCATGCCGGCCACCATTGCCTCGGTGATCAGTCGCGGTGCTGGCTTGCCGGGGATGAGCGCAGTGCTGATCACGATGTCAACATCGCTGGTCTGCGCGGCGTACAGCCGCGCCTCGCGCGCCCGGTATGCCTCGTCCATCTCCTTGGCATAACCGGTAGCGCTGACCTCGGCTTCGGGCGACTCGATCGCGAGGTATTCGCCACCGAGCGACTTCACCTGGTCGGCGACCTCGGGGCGCGGGTCGGTGGCGCGCACGATCGCCCCCAGACTTCCCGCGGCGCCGATCGCGGCCAACCCCGCCACACCGGCCCCTGCCACCAGCACCTTCGCCGGCGCGACTTTTCCCGCTGCGGTCACCTGGCCGGTGAAGAACCGCCCGAACTCGTGCGCCGCCTCCACGACCGCGCGGTAGCCGGCGATGTTGGCCATCGAGGACAGCACATCCAACGACTGCGCCCGCGAGATCCGAGGAACCGCGTCCATCGCCATCACCGTGATCGGCCGATTCTCCAGATCCGCGACCAGGTCGGGGTCCAGCGCTGGGCTCAGCAAGCTGATCAGCGTGGCACCCTCGCTCAGGCAGTCGAGCTGCTTCTTCGACGGCGCGTTCACACCGAACACGACGTCGGCCGCGAGAGCCTCGCCCAGCCGTGCCCCGGCCTCGATGTAGGCTTCGTCCGGGAACGCCGATGCCACGCCCGCACCTGGCTCAACAACCACCCCGTAGCCCAGCTTCAGCAGCTGAACCACGGTCGCCGGTGTTGCCGCCACCCGAGTTTCGCCCGGACGCGACTCCTTCAGCACGCCAATGTCCATTCGCTTCTTCCTGTGTCGTCTCGGCGGCGCGTCGTGCCCTCAAGCAGCCGCGCTCTCCCGACCGGCGCAGCGCGCCGCAGTGAGGGTGTTGCTCAGCAGCATCGCGATCGTCATCGGACCGACGCCGCCGGGCACTGGTGTGATCGCGCCGGCCACCTCGGCGACGGTTGCGGTGTCGACGTCCCCGCACAGACCCGCGTCGGTGCGGTGGATCCCGACGTCGATAACAGTCGCGCCGGGCTTGACGTGGTCCGGACCGATCATCCGGGGCAGGCCGGCCGCGGCGATGAGCACGTCTGCGCGTCGGCAGGCGGTAGCCAGGTCGCGGGTGCGGGAGTGGCAGACGGTCACCGTGGCGTTGCGTTCGAGCAGGAGCTGCGCCATCGGCTTGCCGACCAGGTGCGAGCGTCCGACCACCACCGCCTCCGCGCCCTCCAGCCGCACGCCTGCCCGGTCGAGCAGGGCGATGACGCCGGCGGGGGTGCACGGGCGCAGGCCCGGCGCGCCGAGCGCGAGCCGGCCGACACTGGCGATGGTGAGCCCGTCGACGTCCTTGTCGGGGTCGATGCGGGCGATCAAATTCGCGGCGTCCAGGTGGCGCGGGAGAGGGAGTTGGAGCAAGATCCCGGTAACCGCCGGATCGGCATTCAGGTCGTCGACCACCGCTGCGAGCTCGGCCGCCCCGATGTCCGCGGGCAGGTGCCGGTGCAGGTCGCGCATCCCGGCCTGCACGCACTGCCTGCGCTTGCTCGCGACGTAGACCGCTGACGCCGGGTCATCCCCGACCAGCACCGTGGCCAGACCGGGCGGCTCGGGCAGCTGCGCGACGTCGTGCGAGATGCGCTGACGCAGCTCCGCCGCCGCGGCCTTGCCATCGATTATCGTTGCGGGCAACGTTCTTCTCCTCCTCATGACCAGCAGTGGCAGCGGCGCTGGCCGTACCACATCAGGCGATCCGGTGGGGCGGCTCCCGGCCGTCCAAGAACGCCTGAAGGTTGTCCAGCACGAGCATTCCCATCCCGATCCGGGTCTCGCGGGTAGCGCTGCCGAGGTGGGGCAGCAGGACCACGTTGTCGAGCTTGCGCAGTTCCTCGGGAACATCGGGCTCACGCTCGTACACGTCGAGGCCCGCGCCGGCGAGCGCACCGGACGCGCACGCGTCGATCAGCGCCCGTGTGTCCACCACGTCGCCGCGGGCGGTGTTGACGAGGATCGCGCCCGGTCTCATTCGCGCCAGTAGCGCGGAGTCCACGAGGTGCGTGTTCGCGCCGCCGCCGGGCAGGTGCAGCGAGACGACGTCCGCGGTCTCGAACACCTCCTGCACGGTGTCGACCCGTCGGGCCCAGGCGAGCTCGGCAGGCCCGTCGCCGCTGTCGCAGTAGACGACGGGCATGTCGAAGCCGAAGTGGCCGCGCTGCGCCACCGCGGTGCCGATCCTGCCCATGCCGACGACGCCGAGCGTCTTGCCCGTCAACTCGGTGCCGACGAGGTGGGTGGGTCGCCAGCCGGTCCAGTCGCCGCGCCGCACCTCGCGCTCCCCTTCCCCGGCGCGGCGCGCCACCATCAGCATCAGCGTGACCGCGAGGTCTGCCGTCGCGTCGGTGAGGACGCCGGGTGTGTTGGTGACGACGACGCCGGCGCAGGCTGCTGCCTGGAGGTCGATGTGGTTGAACCCGACGCCGTAGTTGCCGAGGAACCGGCATCGAACCTCCCCACCGAAAAGGTCGGCCGGGAGTGGGTCGGTGACGGTGGGGAGCACGACGTCGGCTTCGGCCAGCGCGTGACGCAGCCCCTCTGGGCCCAGCGGCCGGTCGCCGACGTTGAGCCTGATGCGGGGGAAACGCCTGCGCAGTTCCTCCTCCACCTCGGCGGGCCAGCGGCGGGTGACGACGACCACGGGGTCCTCGGGCACCGGTTGGGACATGGGATCTCCTGATCTCAGACGGTGGCGAGCTCGAGCAGTCCGTGCTGCTGCAGCGCTTTCGCCACGGTGGTACCCATGCTGGACGGGTCGGGCGCCATCGTGATGCCCGCAGCGGTCATGATCGCCGTCTTTTCCCGCGCGGATTCCCCCTCGCCGGACACGATCGCCCCGGCATGGCCCATGGTGCGTCCGGGCGGCGCGGTCATCCCGGCCACGTATCCAATGACCGGTTTGGTCATTCGCGAGCGGACGAAAGCCGCGCCCTCGGCTTCTTGGGGACCGCCGATCTCGCCGATCATCAGCACGGCGTCGGTCTCGTCGTCGTGCTCGAAGAGGTCGAGGTGATCGCGGAACGAGGAGCCGTTGATCGGGTCGCCGCCGATGCCGACCGACGTCGAGACTCCGATGCGCAGCGCGCTGAGTTGCGCCGCGGCCTCATAGCTGAGCGTTCCGGAACGGCTGATCACTCCGACTCGGCCAGGCAGGTAGATGTGACCGGGCATGATGCCGAGCAGCGCCTTGCCCGGCGAGATGGTGCCCGCGCAGTTCGGGCCGGTGAGCCGCATCCGCGAGCTCATCCGGTAACGCCGCATGTAGCGCTTCACCCGCATCATGTCCTGCGCGGGAATACCGTCAGTGATGCAGACGCAGTAGCGAATGCCCGCATCGGCCGCCTCCATGATCGCGTCAGCTGCGAACGCCGGCGGCGCGAACACGATCGACGCGGTGGCCTTCTGGAAGTGGACCGCATCCTTGACCGTGCTGAAGATCCGCTTGCCGAAGATCGTCTGGCCGGCTTTGCCGGGCGTCACGCCGCCGACGATGTTCGTACCGTTGGCCATCATCTCCTCGGTGTGGAACGCGCCGATCCGGCCGGTGATGCCCTGCACGATCACCCGGGTGTCGCCGTCGATCAGGATGCTCATCGAAGCCCTCCGCCCGTCACTCGGTCCGCGGCCGGTCGACCGGCCGCGGAGGCCGCCACCACGTTCTCCGCCGCGTCCGCCAGGGTGTCGGCGACGATGATCGGCAACCCCGAATGGGAGAGGATCCTGCGGCCTTGCTCGACGTTGGTCCCGGAAAGCCTTGCCACGACGGGCACCTTGACGTCGGCCTCGGCGAAGGCCTTCAGCACGCCCTCCGCCACCCAGTCGCATCGGTTGATGCCCGCGAAGATGTTGACCAGCACGGCCTCGACGTTGTCGTCCTGGAGGACCGCGCGAAAGGCGGTCAGCACGCGATCCGGCGACGCGCCACCGCCGATGTCGAGGAAGTTCGCGGGCTCGCCGCCCGCCAGCTTGATCATGTCCATTGTGGCCATCGCAAGCCCGGCGCCGTTGATGATGCAGCCAATGTTGCCGGTGAGCCCCACGTAGGACAGCCCGTGGTCGGCCGCATGCCGCTCGCGAGGGTCCTCCTGGCTGGGGTCGCGCAATTCGGCGATCCCCGGGCTGCGGAAGATCGCGTTGTCGTCGAACGACATCTTCGCGTCCGCAGCCACGAGGTCACCGTCGTGCGTGATGACGAGCGGGTTGATCTCCAGCAGGGTGGCGTCGAGATCCCGGAAAGCGCGGTAGGCGGCCCGGAAGATCCGGGACGCCGGGGTGATCTGCCCGGCGGGGAGTCCGACTGCGAGCGCGATCTCACGCGCCTGGAACTCCAGGAACCCGACCGCCGGCTCGACCGGCACCCGCACCACTGCTTCCGGAGCGGTCGCCGCGAGGTGCTCGACGTCGACCCCGCCGTCGGCGGAGGCGATGATGACGACCTGTTCGCTCGCCCGGTCCAGCAAGATAGCGAAGTACAGCTCGCGGTCGATCTCCGCGGCCTCCTCGACGTACACCTGCGAGACCAGCTTGCCCGCGGGCGCCTGCCGCGTGACCAGTCGCTTGCCGAGCAGTCCGCCTGCCGCGCGGGCCACGTCCCGGTCCGAGTGGCAAAGCGACACGCCGCCGGCCTCGCCGCGACCACCGGAATGCACTTGGGCCTTGACAACCCAAGCTTCTCCCCCGATCTCGTCGGACCGGTAGGCGGCTTGTTCCGGACTGTTGGCGAGCCCGCCGCGCGGCACCGGCACGCCGAACCGCGCCAGGATCTCCTTGGCCTGGTACTCGTGGATGTCCATTGCGCTCCCCTCACCCCCGCCTGGACGCCGTGTCGCGAATCGCGTCGTCGAGCGCGATCACGTTGCGGGCCATGCGCTCCGAGGCGGCGTCGATCATCTTCCCGTCCACCGCCGCCGCTCCTCGGCCCTCGGCCTCAGCCCGCCGCAGCTCGGCGACGATCCGTCGAGCCCGTTTGACCTCGGACTCCGGCGGCGTGAACACCTCGTTCGCCAGCTCGACCTGGCTCGGGTGGATCGCCCACTTTCCCTCGCAGCCGAGTGCGGCCGCGCGTCCGGCACCCGCTAGGTAGCCGTCGGGGTCGGAGAAGTCGCCGAACGGCCCGTCGACGGCCCGCAGCCCGTAGGCCCGGCAGGCGACTGTCATCCGGGAGAGAGCGAAGTGCCACTGGTCGCCCGGGTAGGCGGGGTTGAGCCCGCCGATCGTCACCGTGCGCGCCCGGTTGCTCGCGGCGTAGTCGGCGACCCCGAAGTGCAGGGCTTCCAGCCGCCCTCCGCTCGCCGCGATCGCCTCGACGTTCGCCATGCCCAGCGCGGTCTCGATCAGAGCCTCGGTGCCCACGCGCGTGGCGAAGCCGAGGGCCTGCTCGATCTGGTCGAGCAGGGTCTCGACCACGTACAGGTCTGCCGGCACTCCGACCTTCGGAACCAGGATGGTGTGCAGCCGGTCGCCCGCCTGCTCCACGACATCGACGACATCGCGGTACATGTACGGGGTGTCCAGGCCGTTGATCCGCACCGAGACCGTTTTGCCCAGCCCGGCCCAGTCGATCTCGGTGAGACCGCTGATCACGTTCTTGCGGGCTTGCTCCTTCTCCGGAGGCGCCACCGCATCCTCCAGGTCGAGGAACACCACGTCGGCGGTGCTCGTCGCGGCCTTCTCGATGAACGTCATGTTGGAGCCGGGAACGGCGAGCTCGCTGCGGTGCAGCCGGTTCCGACGCATCGGGTACAGGGTGTGGCTCATGGGACTCCTCTGGGCGCGCGGTGGGTCAGCGAGGGGCGGCGTAGGACAGCTCGACCGACCGCTCGGCAGCCGGGTGGGCGCTGCAGTAGTACTCCTGAGCGGCGGCGACGCCCACGCCGAAAGCGACGTCCGCGCCGGCGTCGGCCAGCGCCATCTCGGCCGCGGCGAGCGCGGCCAGGCACGACACCTCGTTGAGGTCGCCGAGGTGCCCGATCCGGAAAACATGACCCGCGAGTCGCGCGAGGCCCCCGCCGAACGACGTCCGATACCGGTCGTATGCGATACGGCAGACCTGCACACCGTCCACACCCTCCGGGACGCGGATCGCGGAGACTGTGTCGGAATACCACTCGGGCGCCGTCGCGCACAGCTCCAGGCCGAGCGCGGCCACCCCGCGCCGGACACCCTCGGCCAGGTGGTGGTGTCGGTCGAACACCGCGTCCAGGCCCTCGTCGAAGAGCAGGTCCAGCGATGCGCGCAGGCCATGCAGCAGTGGAACCGGCGGGGTGTAGGGGAAGTAACCCAGGTCGTTGGTGGCGATCATGTCCTCGAAGCTGAAGTAGCAGCGCTTCATGCCCGCCACGGCCGACGCCGCCAGCGCCTTGTCGCTCACACCGAGGATCGACAGTCCGGGCGGGAGCATCAGGCCCTTCTGCGAGCCGGTGACAGCGAGGTCCACTCCCCACTCGTCCTGCCGGAAGTCGATCGAGGCGATGGAGGAGACGCCGTCGACGAACAGCAAGGCGTCCGAACCCGCGGCGTCCATAGCGCGCCGGACAGCGGCGACGTCGGAGGTGACGCCCGTGGCGGTCTCGTTGTGGGTGACGAACACCGCCTTGATGTCCGGCTCCGCCGCCAACTGGCGTTCGTACTCATCGACCGGCACGCCCGCGCCCCACTCGACGTCGACGCACACGACGTCCAGCCCGAGCCGCTCGGCCATGTCCACCCACAGGTGCGAGAACTGCCCGAACCGCGACATCAACACCCGGTCGCCGGGCCTCAGCGTGTTGGTGATCGCCGCCTCCCACGCGCCGCTCCCGGACGACGGGTAGAGGAACACCCGACCGGTGCGGCAGCGCAGCAACGTCCTCAGGTCGGCGAGCAGCCCGTTCACGAGGTCGGGGAAGTCCGGAGCCCGGTGGTCCTGCATCGGGACGTTCATCGCCCGCCGCACCACATCGGGAACGTTCGTCGGACCGGGTACGAACAGATGGGTCACTCCGGTGGCCATGTCACCCGCCTTCCTAAGATTCCACGTTGTTTGGTGAACCTATTTCTGCTGGTGGACCCGCGTGATCACCCGCCAGGGGGAGTTCGGGGGTGCACCGCAGGTGAGTCAGGACAAGCCCTCGATCTCGCCATCCGCGTCAATGTCGATCGAGTGGGCGGACGGGGTCGCGCCGAGTCCGGGCATCGTGCGCATGTCGCCGCAGATCGGGTAGATGAACCCGGCGCCAACGGAGGTGCGGACCTCGCGCACCGGCAGCCGCCAGCCCGTTGGTGCGCCCTTCAGCGAGGAGTCCGACGAGATCGACAGGTGCGTCTTGGCGATGCACACCGGGAGATTGCCGAAACCGTTGCGCTCGTGGCGGTCGAGCTCGCGGGCCGCCTTGCGGTCGTAGTCGACGCCCTCGGCACCGTAGACCTCGGTCGCCACGGTCTCGATCTTCTCCCGCAGAGAGGCCGAGTCCGGGTAGAGCAACCTGAAATTCGACGGTTTCTCAGCGGCTTCGGCAACGGCCTCGGCGAGCTCGGTGGCACCCTTGCCCCCATCGGCGAAGTGGGTGCACACCGCGGCCCGCGCGCCGATCGACTCGGCGATCTGCCGGATCGCCTCGTGCTCGCTGGCGTGGTCCTCCGGGAAGGCGTTGATCGCCACGACCGGGGAGACGCCGTGCAGCCGGATGTTCTCGATCTGCTTGCGCAGGTTCGCCGCGCCCGCGTGCACGTCGTCCGGGCTCTCCGCTAGCAGTTCCGGCGGCAGCGGCTTGCCCGGGGCGATCGTGAACCGGCCGGAGTGCGCCTTGAGCGCGCGCACGGTGGCCACCACGACCGCGGCATCCGGCGTCAGCCCCGAGGCCCGGCACTTGATGTTGAAGAAGCGCTCCGCCCCCATGTCGGCGCCGAACCCGGCCTCGGTGATGAGGTAGTCCCCGCCGCGGATGCCGACGAGGTCGGCGACGACGGATGAGTTGCCGTGCGCGATGTTGCCGAACGGTCCGGCGTGCACCAGCACGGGCGTGTTCTCCAGGGTCTGCAGCAGGTTCGGCTTCAACGCCTCCCGCATGATCACGGCCATCGCACCTGCGCCACCGATGTCCTCGGCGGTGACCGGGTCGCCGGCGGCGGTGTAGCCGACCACGACGCGCGCGAATCTCTCGCGCATGTCCTGCACGGAGCGGGCCAGCGCGAAGATCGCCATCACCTCGGATGCCGCGGTGATGTCGAAGCCGGTCTGCCGTGGTTCGCCGTCCACGTGCGTGCCCAAGCCGACGATCACGTTGCGCAGCGCGCGGTCGTTGACGTCGAGCACGCGCCGCCAGATGATGCTGTGCGGGTCCAGGCCCGTGGGATTGCCCTGGTGCAGGTGGTTGTCCACCAAAGCCGAGAGCATGTTGTGGGCGGCGGTGACCGCGTGGAAGTCCCCGGTCAGGTGCAGGTTGAGGGTCTCCATCGGCACGACCTGGGCGTAGCCACCACCCGCGGCGCCGCCCTTGATGCCGAACGTCGGCCCCATGGAGGGCTGACGGACGGCCACCACTGCCTGCCGCCCGATGTGCTTCATCGCCTGCGCGAGGCCCACCGTGGTAGTGGTCTTGCCCTCCCCCAGCGGGGTCGGGGTGACTGCGGAGACCACGACGTACTTGGCCTTCGGACGGTCGGCCAGCTCGTCGATGGCCTCCAGCCGGATCTTGAGGACGTCTCGGCCATAGGGCTCGATCAGGTGCGGCCCTAGGCCCATCTGCTCAGCAACACCCTCAATGGGCTTCAGGGACGCGCCGCGGGCGATCTGCAGGTCGGTCGGGAAGGACACGGTCAGCTCCTCGAAACGGTGGTCGCCGGGAAGTCGTCGATCTCGACGCCGAACTCGACACGCGCGTCGAAGCAGGTGCTGACCGGACGAGCGCCGGCAGTGCAGCGGTTTGCTCTGACCGCGCTGGCTGTCGTTGCGCACGACAGGGGGTAACGCGATGAGACTCGGAGTCCGCGTCTGTTCAGTGAACGTATTTCCGCTTCCGGGCCCGCATGATCACCCTCCGGGGGGAGTTCAGGGGTGAGGCGAGCACTCGTTCAGCGGGCGCGTCGGGCCAGGCGATGCGGATCGATGATGAGCACGCTCTTGCCCTCGAGCCGCAGCCAGCCGCGGTGCGCGAAGTCGGCCAGCGCCTTGTTCACCGTCTCCCGCGAAGCACCGACGTACTGCGCGATCTCCACCTGCCTCAGGTCGTGGGTGACCTGCAGCAAACCCGCCTCCTGGCTGCCGAAGCGCTGCGCGAACTGCAGCAGCGCCTTGGCGACCCGGCCGGGCACGTCAGTGAAGATCAGGTCCGCGAGCATGCCGTTGGTGCGGCGCAGCCTGCGCGCCACCACCCGCAGCAACTGCTCGGCGATCTCTGGGCGGCTGCCGATCCACTGCCGCAGCACGGCGCGGTCCATGGTCAGCGCGCGCACCTCGGTGACCGCAATCGCGGTCGAAGTCCGCGGCCCCGGGTCGAAGAGGGACAGCTCTCCGAACATGTCCGACGGGCCCATCAACTCCAGCAGGTTCACCCTGCCGTCCGGGGACCTACATCCCAGCTTGACCTTGCCGGATTGAACGATGTAAAGCCGGTCACCGGGATCGCCCTCGGCGAATACCACCTCGTCTCGCCGGAACTCAGACGGTTCCAGCGACCGCATCAACGCTTCGGCCGCGGCCGGCTCAATGCCTTGGAACAGGCTCGCGCGTGCAAGTGTCGGATCGGTCATCTTCTGCTCCTTGGCCCTGACTGCTCGGATGTCCGGTGGGTGTCAGCACCCTGGGAGCTTGCGACGGTCTCAATTCCGAGTCAGCGTGCCTGTGCGAGCACATCAAAGACGCCGCCCGGCCTCATCCCCCTGCGCGGTGAGCTCCGGTGTGAGCCAGCGCACTGACGCGTCGCGCGGCAACGTCCTGCGGCTGCACCCACAGCCCGCACGAGGAAGTGGAAACAGGCGGTACCCGATCGGTAACCCAGCCCGCACTTCACCCCTCAGGGGGATGGGCGTGACCTACGTCTCTGGTGTGGTCGCAAACACACCCAAACCAGCTCCTCGCCTGCTGGGCAGCCGAGCCAACGCATCCGGCGCGCACTGTTCACCAATGGTCATCGTTCTGGTGGAACCGGCTGGCACTGGACGTCCGAACTAACGCACCTACGAGCACACGTGGAGCTCTCATGAGTCGAGCAACCGTGGACCTGCCGGACGTGGTCCGGTCCGTTGTGGACGCGCATCGGCACGAACGAGGTCCACTCCTGGTAGTTCTGCAGGAGATCCAGGAACGCCTGGGGTGCCTCGACCCTGAGGTGGTCCCGCTAGTAGCGGCGGAGATGAACCTGTCCCGAGCCGACGTGCACGGCGTCGCCACCTTCTACCGGGACTTCCATTCGGAGCCGCACGGCAGGGCGCTTGTCCGGATCTGCCGTTCGGAAGCCTGCAAGTCGATGGGTGCCGAAGACCTCGTTGCCCAGGTGGAGACTGCCCTCGCCGTCAAGACGGGCGAGACCTCGCCCGATGGCTCGGTCACGCTCGACCAGGTGTTCTGTCTGGGCAACTGCGCCCTCAGCCCCGCCGCGCAGATCAACGGCCGGCTGCACGGACGGCTCACCCCTGACCGAGTGCTCGCCATCGCACGGAGGGATGCCTCGTGATCACCGTCTACGTTCCCCACGATTCGGCGGCCAAGTCAGTCGGCGCCAACGACGTAGCGGACGCCCTCGAACGCGCGGCTGCGGCCGCCGGTCAGCAGATCAAACTCGTGCGCAACGGAACTCGCGGAATGCTCTGGCTCGAGCCGCTGGTCGAAGTCGCGACCGAAGGCGGGAGGGTGGGGTACGGGCCCGTCCGCGCAGACGACGTCGACGAACTCGTGAGGTCCGGAATGCTCGAAGGAGCAGGCCACGACCTCTACCTCGGGCTGGTCGAGGAACTGCCGTGGATGCGCGATCAGCAGCGGCTGTGCTTGGCACGAGTCGGCGTCACGGATCCGCTGTCGCCCGACGACTACCTCGGTCACGGAGGTCTCGCTGGTCTCCAGCGGGCGCTTGAGCTGGACCCGGCCGACGTCATCGCCGAAGTCACCGAGTCAGGCCTGCGCGGCCGCGGCGGCGCGGGATTCCCCGCCGGCATCAAATGGAAGACCGTGTCCGAAACCGAGGGAGAGCTGAAGTTCGTCTGCTGCAACGCCGACGAAGGCGACGGCGGCACCTTCGCCGACCGGATGGTGATGGAGGGCGACCCGTTCTGCCTCCTCGAGGGCATGGCGATCGCGGCATACGCCGTCGGGGCCCGGGAGGGCTACATCTACCTGCGTTCGGAATACCCGGACGCTGCCACGGCAATCAGAGCGGCGATCGAGATCGCCCGGGACGAAGGCTGGCTCGGGGACGACGTCCTGGGGTCCGGGTTCAGCTTCGACATCCACCTCCGGATCGGCGGCGGTGCCTACATCTGCGGCGAGGAGACCTCGATGCTGGACAGCCTCGAGGGCAAGCGCGGCATGGTACGCCCCAAGCCACCGATCCCCGCGATCACGGGGCTTTTCGGCAAGCCCACCGTGGTGAACAACGTGCTGACCCTGGCCAGCGTGCCGACGATTCTGGCCCAGGGCGGCGAGGCGTACGCCGCGCTGGGCGTGGAGCGCTCGCGTGGCACGCAGGTGTTCCAACTGGCAGGAAACATCGCGCGGGGCGGGGCCTTCGAGACCGCATTCGGCATCTCCCTGGCCGACCTGGTCCATGACTACGGCGGCGGGACCCGTTCCGGCAGACCTGTGCGAGCCGTACAAGTGGGTGGACCGCTCGGGCCCTATCTCCCCGGATCGCAACTCGACCTCCCGACCGACTACGAAGCCTTCGATGCGGCCGATGCGATGCTGGGCCACGGCGGCATCGTGGTCTTCGATGACACCGCTGACATGGCCGCGATGGCACGGTTCGCGATGGAGTTCTGCGCCGAGGAGTCCTGCGGCAAGTGCACGCCCTGCAGAGTCGGGTCGGTCCGCGGGGTCGAGACCATCGACAAGATCATCAACGGCGAGGACACCGACGGCAACCTCGGACTCCTCAACGACCTCTGCGACCTGATGACCGCTGGCTCGCTGTGCGCGATGGGCGGACTGACGCCCAACCCGGTGAAGAGCGCGCTGTCCCACTTCCCCGAGGACTTCACCCAGAAACGCGAAGTGCACCAGGAGGAGGCGCGATGACGCTGTTCAAGGAACCTGATCTCGGCACCCCCGCTCCGCCGGACGGAGCACCACCAGTCGCGGTCGAGGTCGACGGCCTTCCGGTGACCGTGCCGGAGGGAACGTCGGTGCTGCGGGCCGCAGCGCTGGCCGGCGTCGAAATTCCGAAGCTCTGCGCGACCGACAGCCTCGACGCGTTCGGGTCCTGCAGGTTGTGCCTGGTCGAGATCGACGGACGCCGAGGCACGCCGGCCTCGTGCACCACGCCGGTCGCCGCCGGGATGCAGGTGCGCACCCAGAGCTCGAAGCTGGAAAAGCTCCGCCAGGGAGTCATGGAGCTCTACATCTCCGACCACCCGCTGGACTGCCTGACCTGCCCGGCCAACGGCGACTGCGAGCTGCAGGACATGGCGGGTGTGGTCGGGCTGCGGCAGGTCCGCTACGGCTACGAGGGCGCGAACCACCTCGATCTCGAGATCGACCACAGCAACCCCTACTTCGACTTCGACCCCTCGAAGTGCATCTCCTGCTCCCGCTGCGTTCGCGCGTGCGGCGAGGTCCAGGGAACGTTCGCGCTCACCATCGAAGGGCGCGGGTTCGAGTCCAAGGTGTCTGCCGGAGCCGGCGAATTGTTCGCCGATTCCGAATGCGTGTCCTGCGGTGCGTGCGTCGCGGCCTGCCCGACGTCGACTTTGCAAGAGAAGTCGGTGGTGGACCTGGGGATTCCCAACCGCACGGTGAAGACCACCTGCGCCTACTGCGGCGTGGGGTGCTCTTTCAAGGCCGAGCTCCGCGGCGACGAGCTCGTCCGAATGGTTCCGGACAAGGACGGCGGCGCCAACGAGGGCCACGCCTGCGTCAAGGGCCGGTTCGCGTTCGGCTACGCCACGCACCCCGACCGGGTGCTGAGCCCCATGATCCGCGAGAAGATCACCGACGAGTGGCGTGAGGTCGACTGGGACACCGCGATCACCTACGTCGCCGACAAGATGCGCGACATCCAGTCCAGCCACGGCGCGGGCGCTATCGGCGGCATCACCTCCTCCCGCTGCACCAACGAAGACGTCTACGTGGTGCAGAAGATGGTGCGCGCGGCGTTCGGCAACAACAACGTCGACACCTGCGCGCGAGTGTGCCACTCCCCCACCGGCTACGGCCTGAAGCAGACGTTCGGCGAGTCCGCCGGCACCCAGGACTTCCGGTCAGTGGCCAAGTCGGACGTCATCGTGGTGATCGGCGCGAACCCGACCGACGGGCACCCGGTGTTCGCCTCCCGGATGAAGCGGCGGCTGCGTGAGGGCGCCAAGCTGGTGGTCATCGACCCACGCCGCATCGACCTGGTTCGCTCCCCGCACATCGAGGCCGAGTACCACCTGCCCATCGCCCCCGGCACCAACGTCGCCCTGGTCAACGCGCTGGCCCACGTGGTGGTCACCGAAGACCTGGTCGACCGCGAATTCGTGGACGCACGCTGCGAGGACTTCGAAACGTGGGCGGAGTTCATCGCCCAACCGCAGAACAGTCCGGAGGCCACCGAGGAGATCACCGGAATCCCCGCGCAGGACGTGCGCGCCGTTGCCCGGATGTACGCCACGGGAGGCAACGCGGCGATCTACTACGGGCTCGGCGTCACCGAGCACAGCCAGGGCTCGACGATGGTGATGGGCATGGCCAACCTCGCCATGGCCACCGGCAACATCGGGCGGGACGGTGTCGGCGTGAACCCGCTGCGCGGTCAGAACAACGTGCAGGGCTCCTGCGACATGGGTTCGTTCCCGCACGAGCTGCCCGGATACCGGCACGTCTCCGACGACGCCGTGCGGGAAGTGTTCGAGAACCTGTGGCAACGACCGCTGATCCCCGAGCCCGGCCTGCGAATCCCGAACATGTTCGATTCCGCCCTCGACGGGTCCTTCCGCGGACTTTACGTCCAGGGCGAGGACATCGCGCAGTCCGACCCGAACACCGGCCACGTCGACGCAGCGCTGCGCTCCCTGGACCTCCTCGTGGTGCAGGACCTGTTCATCAACGAAACCGCGAAGCTGGCCCACGTGTTCCTGCCCGGCACGTCATTCCTCGAGAAGGACGGCACCTTCACCAACGCCGAGCGACGGATCAACCGGGTCCGGCCGGTGATGGCCCCCATGACGGGCAAGCACGAGTGGCAAATCCCGTGCGAGATCGCACAGGCCATGGGATACGACATGTCCTACGACCACCCGAGTGAGATCATGGAGGAGATCGCCTCGCTCACACCGACGTTCACCGGGGTTTCCTTCGAGAAGCTCGACAAGCTCGGCAGCGTGCAATGGCCCTGCAACACCGAGGCTCCTGAGGGAACCCCGATCATGCACGTTGACGAGTTCGTGCGCGGTAAGGGCAAGTTCATCACCACGACGTTCGTCCCGACCAACGAGCGCTCCACCCGCAAGTTCCCTCTGATCCTGACCACCGGCCGGATCCTGAGCCAGTACAACGTGGGCGCCCAGACACGGCGGACCCCCAACGTCCACTGGCACAAGGAAGACGTGCTGGAAATCCATCCCCACGACGCCGAGGTGCGAGGCATCGACAACGGCAGCGAGGTGACGATCACCAGCCGGACCGGCGAAACCACGCTGCCCGCGGTGATCTCGGACCGCATGCCCACCGGGGTCGTTTACACCACCTTCCACTACCCGCTCAGCGGCGCGAACGTGGTCACCACCGACAATTCCGACTGGGCGACCAACTGCCCAGAGTACAAGGTCACCGCGGTCCAAGTCATGCTCGGGTCACGTGCCGCCAACGGTGTTTCGTCGGAAGCGCCCGCCCATGCCGCATCGTCAGACGAAGGAGTTGAGAGGTGAGCACCTCACCGGTGATGAAGCTGGCTGACGACATCGCGGTACAGTTCCGGCATTACCCACCCCGCGCGGCCGCCGCCTCGATAGCCAACCACATACGTCAGTTCTGGGACCCGCGGATGTGTTCGCAGCTCAAGACCCAAGTGGAAGAGGACGGCGCAGACTGCGACCCGAACGTCATCGCGGCAGTCCAGCTGCTCAACGCACCCGAACGCTGACAACATCACGACGTCTGCAAACGCAGGACCTCTCCGACGCCCCATGGCGGCGCCGGAGAGGTCTTGCAGTAGCGCACACCTCCCCCTCACGCAGAGCGCGGGTGGACGGGCTTCGCACACGAGGATCGGCTTTGAGTAACACGTTCACCTGCGGAGGATGCAAGAAGACCTGGACAGGGCTTGCGCAAGCGCACTGCTCCCGGTGTCACCGCACGTTCGCCGCGGCCGCGCTATTCGACAAGCACCGCCAGGGGCGTTGTGCCAAGAAGCGCCACCGGACGTAATGCCGACACTATGCTGATGCCGGTGTTCAGTACCACCGCTTAGGTCAAGCCCCGTACCTCGGCCTTTGCTTCTCCCGAAGAGCCTTTCTTCGCCCCCGCCCTTACTCCGGCCGTGCGGACTTCGGAACGGCCCGTCAATCTGTTTCCACCAACAGTCCAGGCTGGGCAGCTGTTGCCAGGAGCGAGTGGGTCGACCAGGCGTTGCGGTCGGTCCGGCGGGGTGCCCTCAGCATTGGTGTGTCCGTCACCGCCGTCACGACGAAGCAGCAGTCATCGGTCGCCACCAAATGTTCGAGGGGCAGCGGTAGGCCTGGTTGTTCGCCGTGCTCGATCAGCTGTTTGAGCTCCGATTCGGACTGCGGTTCAAGCATTGCTTGCATCGAGCCGCCCAGGCATCGGGCAGCGCAAGCGGCGAGAACACCCTCTGCGGCACCGCCGATGCCCGCGAGCATGTCCGCCTCGCCAGACAAAACGTTCAGGGCGCCCACGACATCTCCGTCGGGGATGAGTCGCACGCGGCATCCGATCGTCTTCAGGTCCTGGACCAGATTCCGGTGGCGGGGTCTGTCAAGCACTACCACCGAAAGCTCAGTGACGAGCTTGTCCAGAGCGGCGGATACCGCCACGACGTTCTTCTCGATCGACGCAGTGATGTCGATGGCCGGCGCCGCCGCCGATCCCACGACGAGCTTGTTCATGTAGCGCCCAGTCGTGTCATATAGGCTGCCGGTGGCCGCAGCGGCGGCAACGGTCATAGCTCCTTGCGCATCTCGCACGCAGGCCTTGATGTCTTCGATCGGGTTCACAGCGAGCTCGAAACGAAACCCCGGGCCGGCCGAAACGAGTTCGCCCGGAGATAGCGTCGATGCGTCATCCGATCCGCTCCCGCCGATCACGATCCGCCCGCTCCCGGAAACCTGGCCCAATCGCTGCCGCATAGCCTCGGTCGCAGCCTGGCGCGCCGCATTTTCGTCACCGCCGCCTACCCATGGAAGGCAAGCAATCGCGGTGTGGTGGGTAACGTTCAGCAGGCCATGTGCCACCTGCTCAATACTCATGGGAGTTCCAACCTTCCTGCACGCAGCCGCATTTGAGTGCCCGGCGGCAGCAGTTCGTTCGGCACGCGGTGACTCCATCAGCCAGGAAAAAGGGAGACATCCATCCTGGGGGTGACCAACGGGGTGGTTGCCGAAACTGAAGCTTCCCTGTTCCGACAAGGGATTCTTATCGCTTCATTTCCATTTCCGATTGGAACTCCATATCGTCGATCACTTAAGGTGCGGTTAACACCCGTGAGTCTTCTGGTCGAGCCCCGAAACATTCACGACATTTTGAGCGGAGAACCCCATGGCGCGCACAGCTCGTGTGGTCGCGGTGTCAAACCGGGCCACCGACGGGGGGCACGAAGACAGGACGGGTCCGGTGATCGCGGCATGGCCACACTCCTGCAGCTACGCCGCGACCGGGCCCGCCCTGGCGCCTGACGGAGATCCGGTCGCCTCCGAACCGCCCGACACCCTCGATGCCGTGTTCACTGGCCAACAGCAACACCCGACGCGTGAGCCGGGAGCTGTGTTTCGAGCAGATGTCGTGGACACGCCGTTGACCGTCGAGGAACTGGCGAAGCTTGTCGAGCGTGACGCGGCCGGTGCGATCGTCACCTTCGGCGGAGTCGTACGCGACCACGACGACCGGCGAAGCGTCCAGGAACTGGAGTACATCGGCCACCCCACCGCGACCACAGTGATCGCAGAAATCGCCGACGAGATCGCGGCCCGCTTCGACGGTGTCCATGCGCTTGCGGTGTCACACCGCATCGGCCTGCTCAGCATCGGTGACGTGGCACTCGCCTGTGCCGTGGCCGCCGAGCACCGCGAGCAGGCCTTCACCGCCTGCTCCGAACTCGTCGACGAAGTCAAGCGCCGCCTGCCCATCTGGAAACGCCAGGTCTTCGCGGACAAGACCGAAGAATGGGTCAACTGCCCGTAACAACATTCGCAGGTGAGGCCGCACAAATGTGATCAATACTGGAGCGGAGCAGTTCGAGGCGTGCGCGGCGCGAGGAGCTCACCGCCGCTGGCCTGTACCGCGACATCTGGCAGTGCCCGGTGGTGCTGCTGGCCGACGTCCGCTCCGTCGGCGTGCAGGGCGACGGCCGCACCTACGGCCACCCGGTGGTGCTGCGCCCGGTGTCCAGCGAGGACGCGATGACCGCCGACTGGACGCGGCTGCCCTACGACGTCCTGACGCAGATCTTCACCCGCATCACCAACGAGGTCCCCGAGGTCAACCGCGTGACGTTGGACGTCACGTCCAAGCCCCAGGGCACCATCGAATGGGAATGGGCAGCGCTCGCTACCTCAACGTCGCCGCTGATGACCTTGGTCCGAGCGTGAACCAGCTGGCCAGCGTGAGCGGCATGCTTGACCACAGGAAGCAGAACAAGAACAGAAAAGAGGGCTTCCACAGGCTCTGACCTGAGGAAACCCTCTCGCCGGTCGGGACGGCGGGATTCGAACCCACGACCCCTTGACCCCCAGCCAAGAACCACCCTGGGTGCGAATCTGGGTGCGAACTGCAGCCGATCGGGCGTCTGAAGCAAGGTCTTCGCCAACATTCTGCGCTGTTTGCCCTGGGACAACACCAGAGCCACAACGTGAAGCCGACTCAAAATCCGTCCAGTGTGCGTTCGAATCGCACCGGGGGCACTTCTCTGACCAGGTAAAATACGCAAACTTCTGGATCTTGACGGCGTGCTGCACTCCGTCAACGCCGGCGGCGCGGGAGCTCGTCAGGTTCCCTCCCGCGCGGATCTGGCCAGGTCTTGCTCACCCGGACCACGACAACGGTGATCATCCCGGCGAACTTCGTGCTTGTTCACCGACCTGGCCGCGGTCGTTGTGTCGCCGACCAGCGAGCGAGCGCGGGCACCAGGCGTTCAGAAGGACCGTTCGCGAATGCGGCGAAGGACGGCCTCGGTCCCGAGTTCTTCCCGCGCGCTCTGATTATCGGTGTAGAAGCGGACCAGCTGGTAGACGAGTGTGGGATCCACGGCCAGGTGGATCGTGTTGATCTCGATCATGGGTACCGGTGGAAGCTTGTCGAGCCGCCACGGCCCCAGCGAGTTGTCGCTTTCGCCAAGGGGCGTTGCTGTAGGCGATGACGAGCACCTCTCGAGTGCCGTTGTCACTCGGCTTGACTCCAGCGAACGAATCCGAAGAACACCGCGGCTGCAGCGGCTAGGAACATCGGAATGCCTGGAGCGAACGCACCATCACCGACGTTGCCGTAGTCCCAAGCGGCGAACACCGCGCACAGGAACAGACAAGCCACCAGGAGGTTGATCAGGACGAACTGCGCGCCCGAATACCTGATCTCCGTCGCACGCTGGTCGCCAATCGTCGTGGTATCGACATCTGCGATGCGGTTCGGCGGCCGGAGCCGCGTCACATATCCGAACGCAGCCGTGGACCAGAGCAGAGCTGCGATCAACAACGCGTACTTGACCGCGCCTGCGAAGCCGGTACCGAAGGCCATCAGCCCCCACACCCACGCTCAGAGCCCCGAGCACCACGAGAGCACCGAATGCCAGGACGACCCTCCCCCTGCTCTCGACCGGCCATTCCACCGGCACGGCCAGGGGACTAGAAGACGGCATTCCAGGCGTCCTCGCTCACGGCGGTGGAAGGGCGGTTGCGATCGACGCGACTCCGTCGAGAAGGGTATCCGTCGGGTGGCCGCTGACCGGTTCGGTCTCGGCGATGGTGAGCAGTGTTCCATCCTGGTCGGAGTCGTAGTGCTCGCCGGTGAAGCGGAAGCCACCGAACCCCAGAAGCTGAGTTCCGACCGGGATCACGTCACCTGTCCCGTACTCGTCTTCGACTCGCTTCAGCCCTGAGGCGGTCGTGCGCGACGGCATTCTCACCCACATGACGGACACGGCGATCACGTTGCCTTCTCCGTCGGCGACCGGGAAGAGCCGTTGCTGCAGCTTCTTGCACGGATGCCGCAGGAGGTACTGCTGCACCTCACCGTAGGACTGCGCCGCGCAGGAGAGATCATGCCGAACTTCTTGGCGGAGCCTGCGGAGTCCCATCCGCTTCCAGGCTTCGCCTTCGTTGCCCTTGCGAGCGGCGTTCCGACTGCTCCTCGTGGTTTTCACCTGGGTGCCGCGCTGAGCGGCCGCACTCTCCACCGAGCTGCCGACCGACGCGGTGGTCCCGCCCCCACCAGCGGACATCATGAGTCCGGCTACTACGGCCGCCCCCACCGTTCCGCTCGTAGCCTTGGTCCAGCGGCCTCTGCTGTCTCGGGGCTGATCGGGGTTCCCGGCCAAATGTTCTCCTCCATCGAGTCGTTGAGCGACCCGATGGTCTTAGGAACCTCCCGCTGCGTCCGGAGAACGCACAACGATCACCCGAACGACGCAATCAACACTCATACCGAGTCCAGGTCGAAGGTGCGTTGGGCTCCGCCGACGACGGTCGGGGGCGGGAACGGGTCTGGTCCGGGGAGCGACTCCCTTTCCGGTGAAGCAGTAGCGTCACGTCCCGTCCGCGCCGTCCTTCAGGCACGCCTCGATCGCGACGGTCTTCCCTTCGGGGATGTCCACGTTCTTGAACTCGCATCGGCCGGGCGGATTGGATCCGTCGTCGTCCTCGGCTTGCGCGCGATGGTTGCCGCTGGATTCGCTCCGGCTCCCCGCACCCCAGGCGCGCAACCCGCCTTCCTGCACATCGCAGACCTCGAGGACATCACCGTCGTGGAAGAACACCGCATGAGCCTGCGATCACCCGAGCGCGTACTGGTCGCGTTCAAAGCGGGCGAGGATTTCACAACCCAATTGATGTGGGTGAACACCGATGCGGCGACAGCGCCCGGCCAGCAACACGAACCTCGGTAGCGCCACCTCGCCCCGAAAGTGCCACGCACCGACCAGACCTCAGGGAAACTGAAGTTCGGTGACACGGCAGTGGTGGAAAAGCACGGCTCTGAGCTATGAGAAGCGCGCAGAAACGCCAAAGACCATCGGCACCGGTTAGCTATGGCGACGGTGCGGGATCGTTCTTTCACGGGGCGGAGGTACTCCGCGCGCCATCCATCGCCTGACCAACAAGGGAGATGGCTGGCCCATCGGCTCACGCCCATCCCGGATCGCAGCGATCTGATGATCTGATTCCAGCACGCCAAGTCGAGTTTCGTTGCTACGCTGCCGCTTGCTGGCAGATCAAGGGAACAGAGGGGGAGCAACTGTGACGACGTTTACGGATTCGTCGCTCCCGGCTGGTTCCCGCGTGACAGAACAAGAGCTCGCCCGGCTAGCGGACTAGAGGTTCGCCGGCCCGACGGCGACCGACGCACCCTTGGGCGGGATGTCGTCGGGCCACACCGGGACATCTGGCCCAGGCGAATCCCACCAGGTGATGCAACCACGTTCAACGTCCGCATCCGGGGCATCCCAGTGCGGCTCATGGATAGCGAGAAGGGCATGTTCGTACCCGGCCGCGTCAGGGTTGGATTGGAGCGACCCGGTATACCCCTCGTGGGTGTTGAACCAGTAGCCGAATGTTCCCCGTCGTCCCGTTTTCCGGTAGACGACATAAGCGAACTCACCGTCGAGCCACGCTGCGAGCACCGTCGGTCAGCGCCATCGAGCAACACGTGCAGCCGGGTGGTGGTGCTTGGCACGAGCGAACATCATCGGTACAAACGGCGAGGTTGTTCGGATGTTCGACACGAGGGAGTGTTGCGCGAGTGCTGATCAAGAGCAATGCGGGCGAGTGGGGAGACAGCTCGACGCGCGTTGGACCGGATGACGGATACCTCGATCGAACACCGGTCTTCCAGTTCATCCTCCTGTCCTTGCTCTTCCCCATGTGGGGCGCCGCAGCGGGGCTCAACGACATCCTCATCCCGCAGTTCAAGTCGGTCTTCGAACTCAGCGATGCGGCGACCGCTTTCGTGCAGAGCGCCTTCTACGGCGGCTACTTCCTGATCGCCATCCTCGCTTCGCGGTTCATCAAGCGGACGTCGTACAAGGCCGCGGTCATGGTCGGCCTGGTCCTCTACATCGTGGGCTGCGGGCTGTTCTTCCCCGCCTCCCACATGGCCACCTACGGCATCTTCCTCGTCGCGATCTTCGCGATCGCCGTGGGATTGAGCTTCCTGGAGACCTCCGCCAACACGTTCAGCTCGATGCTCGGGCCGCGGCGCACGTCCACGCTGCGGCTGAACATCAGTCAGACGTTCACCCCGCTGGGGAACCTGACCGGCATCGTCCTGGGCAAGTACCTCATCTTCGACAACGCGGCCTCGCTCGAAGCGCAGATCGCCTCCGTGCACGGCGCGGAGCGCCAGGAGCTCATCGACCGGCTGCTGGGCCAGACATTGCTCCCGTACAAGTACATCCTGGCCGTTCTCGTCGTTCTCCTCGTGCTGTTCGCTCTCACCGAGTACCCGAAATGCCGTCCCAGGGTCGAGAAAGCCGCCCAGGCGGGGATCGGGGAGACCCTGAAGTACCTCTCGGCGAACAAGCTCTTCCTCAAGGGAATCGGAGCGCAGTTCCTCTACGTCGGACTGCAAACGGCGGTCTGGTCGTTCACCATCCGCCTCCCCTTGGAAACGATTCCGGGCATGAACGAGTACGAGGCCTCGAACTACATGATCCTCGGATTCGCCGCCTTCTTCATCGGCAAGTTCCCCGCCAACTTCCTGATGAGCAGGTTCTCCGCTTCGCACGTGCTGATCGCGTACACGGCCATCGGCGCCGTGATGCTGGTCTTCGTCGCGTTCGGTCCGGGAAACTGGGCGGTGTGGGGCGTCGTCCTCGCGAACCTGCTCATGGGACCGTGCTGGCCGACCATCTTCGGGCGCACCCTGGACACCATCGAGGACAAGCGCCACCAGGAAACCGGCGGTGCCATCCTGGTCATGGCCATCGTGGGCGGCGCCGTCATCCCGGTGCTCCAGGGGTTCGTGTCCGATGCGACCGGGTCGCTGCAGGTGTCGTTCATCGTGGGCGCGGCGTGCTTCGCAGCCATCATGGTGTTCTTCATGGACCAAGCTCGACACGCCGTGACCGACGAACACGCCTGACCAGGCGGCGTCAAGCGGGGCCTGCACGGGCAGGACCGGAAAGGCCGGAGCTCGCCACCTCCCGGTCGTCATTCGCCCCCGGTGTCGCGTGGCGTGGGGATCTCGCCCGCCGAACGGGCGCGTGCGTTCCTGCACCGGTTGGCCCACGCCACCCGTGGGGATGCGGCGAGGATCCTTCCGTCCTCGAGGTCTGGGAGGGCGTAGCGGAGGATTTCGGCTTCCGCAGGACTCCACGGCACGAGGATCACGTCGGCTCGCCAGCGGTTCTTGTGCTCCTGCAACCAATTGCGGGCGTCCGGGACCACTACTGTCTGGCGGCCGTGTCGCCGAGCGAGTTCGGTGGCGACGAGGTGATGGGTTTTGCGCTCAGGGCGGGTGTCCTGATCCGACCGCTCGGGCACAGCGACGCACCTCCACCGTGACGAAAGAGACTGGTTGCTCAGTCAACCGGAAGCGGCGGCCGTCGAGGAACCGGCAATCAGGCGGAGACGGTGACCCGTCCAGGTGTCACCCGACGTTCCCAGTCGTCGCGCTCAGGAGTTCGGCATGCCGGTTCCGCTGGACGGCATTCGGTGCTCTGCGCGATTAGCGTGACACCTCATGGGTGAGGAGCACGGGCTGGTCACCGACTTGTTGTCGGTGTGGTGGATCGCTTTGGTGGCGGCGTTGGGGCCTGTGTTGGCGTTGATCACTCGGCGAGTGGTTCCGGACGTGGTCTGGTTGTTGGTGTTCGGGGCGTTGATCGGGCCGCACGTGCTGGGCTTGGCGGCCGAGACCGATGCGGTGGGGTTCCTGCGCGAGCTCGGGTTGGGGCTGTTGTTCCTCCTCGCGGGGTTCGAGGTGCGGGTGGCGGACATGCACGGTGCTCAGGGTCGGCACGCTGCGCTCACGTGGGCGGGGTGCGCCGTGCTGGGTGTCGGGGTTGGCCTGCTGTTGACGCACGGTCAGTGGCAAGTCGCGATCGTCGTGGCGATCGCCTCGACGTCGACGGCGTTGGGCACGTTGCTGCCGATCTTGAAGGACTCCGACGGGATGGGCACGCCGCTGGGGCGGGCGGTCATGACCCACGGTGCCTACGGTGAGCTGCTGCCCATCGTGGCGATGTCGGTGCTGCTGTCGACGCGCGGCACGTGGCAGGCCGCCGCGGTGCTGCTGGCCTTCGCCGCGGCGGCCGTGATCGTGGTCGTGCTTCCCGCCCGGATCCTGCGCCGGCTGCCGCTGCTCGGACGTGCGGTGATGGGTGCTTCCAACACGACGATGCAGACGACGTTGCGGATCACCGTTCTCGTGCTGGTGACCTTGATGCTGCTGACGGCGGTGCTCGAGCTCGACGTCGCCTTGGGTGCCTTCTCGGCCGGTCTGCTGTCGAACGCCGTGTTGCAGGCAGTCTCCCGGGGTCATGCCGAGGAGATCGCGCACAAGATCGAGATCGTGGGGTTCAGCCTGCTCATCCCCGTGTTCTTCGTGACCAGCGGCATGGCCATCGACATCGCGGCGGTCGCTGCGCAGTGGCCGCTGCTGCTCGGCTTCATCGCGATGATCCTGCTCGTGCGCGGGCTGCCGGTGTTCCTGCGCGAGGCGTGGACCACGACCCGTTCCGGCATCACCGGCACCGGCGAGCAGGTGGCGCTCGGGTTGTACGCGGCCACCGGGCTGCCCATCATCGTCGCTGTCACGCAGATCGCGGCGTCCTCGCAGCTCATCACCGCCGCCACGGCCTCGGTCATGGTCTCCGCGGGCGCGGTCACCGTGCTGCTGTTCCCGCTCCTCGCCGGGCGCCTGTCCCGGCGCGGCAGCTGAGTCAGTTCGCCGCGATGAGGTCGGCGGTGGCGCGGGCGCTTCCCCAGGACAGGGTGATGCCCGCGCCGCCGTGTCCGTAGTTGTGCACGACCGTTCGGCCGGGGATCAGATGTCGGTCGAGTTCGAGGCGGGGGCCGTTCTCGCGGGCGGGGCGCAGGCCGGCGTGGTGTTCCAGGACGCGGGCTTGGCGCAGTTCGGGGACGAGTTCGGTCGCGCGTGACCACAACGCCTTCGCCGTGTCGGGGTCCGGGGCGGTGTCGGTCTTGCCGGGCTCGAAGGTGCCCCCGATGATCACGTCGTGGCGGCGGGGGTGGACGTAGGTGTGGCCGCCGGGGTTGTGCTCGTCGCGCACCGACACCGCGAGCCCGGGGTTCGACGCCCGGATGACCTGCCCGCGCACGGGCTGCACGGTCGTGTCCCCGCACAGCGTGCGGGACGCCAGCCCGGTCGCGTTGACCACGACGCGGGCGTGGTCGGTGAGCTCCGCCAGCGAGGACAGCTTCTTGGTGCGCACGTCGACGCCGAGTTCCCGCGCCTGCGCGTGGAGCCAGGGCAGGTACGTCGGAACCTCCACCATCGGCACGGAGAACCGCCAGGTGCCGGTGAACGGGTCGTCCGCGTCCTCGGTCGCGAACCCGGGCACCGCCGTCGACCACCACGGGGCCCGGGGCAACGGGCGCCGGTGCAGCATGCGGGTGCCGACCATGCGCACCCCGGGCACTCCCCGTTCCGCCTGGTCGGCGAAGACGTCGAAGCTCTCCTGCGCGCAGGTCAGCGCTCGCTCGCTGCCGCCGATGCCGACCGGGTACCAGACCGCGGCCGCGAGCCACGACGTCGTCCTCGAAGGTTCATCGGCGGTCACCACGCACACCCGCGCACCGCGTCGGCGCAGCTCGACGGCGCAGGTCATCCCCACGATGCCGCCACCGACCACCACGACGTCGAACTCCTCCACCTTGCCCCGCTCTCCACGACGACACGAACTCGCCCAGTCCACGCCGTCCAGCAGGCCGTTGTCCAAGATCCAATTGGTATGCTCCCATAAGGAGCGCTTATAGTGGCTGGATGGAGGTTCGGCGGCTGCGCTACCTGGTCCACCTGGCCGAGCACGGCAGCTTCACCCGCGCGGCGGCGTCGCTGCACATCGCCCAGCCCGCGCTGAGCCAGCAGATCCGGTTGCTCGAACGCGAGCTCGGCGCGGAGCTCGTCGACCGCCGGCCGACCGGGATCGCGCTGACCGCGGTCGGTGAGGTCGCGGTCGCCGAGGCCCGGCAGGTGATGGACCGGATCGACCGCGCCGAGCGGGCGATCCGCGACGCCGTCACCGGTCAGTCCGGCCGGTTGCGCATCGCCTACACGCGCTCGGCTCCGGGCGGTGTGACGGCCGAGCTCGTCGACCGCTTCCGCGAGCACCACCCGGACATCGAACTCGCGCTCACCACCGGGTGGACCGCCCGCAACATCGACGATCTGCGCAACGGCTCGCTGGACGCCGCGTTCGTCCGCCCACCGCTGGACGTTCCGGACCTGCGCTGCGACACGCTGACCACGGAGGAACTCCTGCTGGCCGTGCCCGCGGAGCACGAGCTGGCGTCGGTGCGCACAGTTCGCCGCGAGCAGGTCGAGGATCAGCCCGTCGTCCTGTGGCCGCGCGAGAACGCCGCCGGCATGTACGACCGGATCGTCAACCAGATCTGGCCGGGTTCGACCCCGCGGGTCGTGCGCGAGGAACCCGACGACGAACAACTCCTCCGCGCCGTCGCCGACAACGCCGGCATCGCACCGGTGCCCGCGCCCCGCGCGCGCTCGCTGCGCACCCGCGGCGTGCGGCTCAAGCACCTCGCGGCACCACGCCCCACCGTCGACCTCGCGCTGGCCTATCACCCCGAGACCAGCCCCGCGCTCAACCACTTCCTCGACCTGTGCAGGCAGATGCCGAATGCTGATGCCGCCCAACCGCGGTGATCAGCGCGGGTCGCGCTCACCGGGAGTCAGGTGGTCTGCCCCGCAGGCCTCCAGTGCTCGCGCGGGCGTTCACGAGCCTTCACGTGCACCTGTGCGAGACGCCGTGTGGCGAAGGCCCTGCCCGCCTGAATCCTCAGCACTGCGATACCCAAGGGCAGCACCGCGCGAACCGCCGGCGAAGTGGGTGCCTCGCTCGACGCGGAGAACACCGACGGCGCCCCGCTCGCGCGGTGGGCGGCGACGAGTTCGCCGAGCGGCAGACTCGCCGTCTTCACCTGGGAGCCGTCCGGCAGGGTGGGGGTCATGGGGTGGTCGCCGAGCCGGGCCGCTGCCAGTTCGCCCTGGCCGCGCCCCGGCGACGCCAGACCGTCGACGAGCGTCGCGGCCAGGGCCTCACCGACCTGTCCGTCCTCCATCCCCAGGGACGGCAGCATGTCCACGCGGACCTCGGCTGCCGGTGGACGTCCTTCGCACAGCTTGACCACGACGCTCTCGGCGGCCGCCACGCCGAAGCCGGCTCCGCTGACGAGCGTGCGGTCCGCTGCTGCGGCGTCCTCCCCCAGGTCGAGCAACGCGGAGAGGGCTTCGACGTCGTTGGCCAGGTCGACGTAGTGACTCGTGGGCAGGCACGCCCGCACCAGCGGCAGCGCGGTCTCCGCGAAGGGCCCGACCGTGTTGATCACGACATCGGGCCGCTCCTGCCGAATTCGCTCCGCCATCTCGTCGGCGGAAGCGGCGACGACCGTCGTGGCACCGGGAACTCGGGCCGCGACCTCCGCCAAGCGGGCAGCGTTCCGACCGACTTGGTTGATCATGGCCGGAAGGCGTCATCAGGTGCTTGAGCACGTCGCCATTCCGCGCGGGCCGATCGAGCTCGCCGCCCACCTCCACCTGGAGTCCTCGTCACCGTTGGGGCAGTACGAGTGAGACGTGGGACCTGATGCTGTGCTGCGTCGGTGTACCGGGTGCCATCACACCGCAGAAGTGCCGATCAAGCCTTCTCGGGTCACGAGTTCGGCGAGTTCTGGCTCGCTCCAGTCATCGGTGCCGGTGGGACGCTGCGGGAGGACCATGTAGCGGGTCTCCGCGCTCGAATCCCAGACGGTGATCTGCACGTCCTGGTCGAGGTGCAGGCCGAACTCGACGAGGACGGCGCGCGGGTCGCGGACCACTGCTGATCGATATGCCTCGTACTTGTACCAGCTCGGCGAGGGACCGAGGAGGGCCAACGGGTAGCAGGAGCACAGCGTGCAGACGACGACGTTGTGCTCGGTGGGCGTGTTCTCGACGACCCTGAGACGTTGTTCCTGCAATCCGCCGCCCATCGACAACCCGAGTTCGTGCAACGCGGTGTTCGCGTTGCCGAGCAGCCGTGCGCGGTAGGCCCCGGAGCTCCACGCGCGTGCCACGACGCGGGCGCCGTTGGTCGGGGATGCCTGGTCGAGGAAGTCCGCGACGGCCGAGTCCAGCTCGGCATCGCTGGTCACCCCTGCCTCGATCAGGCGTTCCTCCAGCCTTCTCACCCGGGCGGCGACGGGCAGGCTCGCGTGATCACCACTCATGGCTCCTCCGTCAGGTAGGACTCCCACAGGTCGACCGTGACGTCGTGCGAGCCGTCGCCCCACAGGTCGCGCGCTGCGAACCGCACCGCGTACACGGGCTCGATGCGGGAATCGGGTAGTTGCTGCGCCCGGTCGTCCGGGAGCGGGTACCGCCCTTGGAACTCGACGACTTCGCCGACTCGTCCCCGCACGTACCTCGGGACGCGGGTGTGGTGTGGCGGGTCGACCACAGTCGTGCGGACCCGGCTGCCGGGGCGAAAACGCGGTTCACTCACGTGCCAACAGCCCCTTCTCCACCAGCAGCGTTTCAATCCCGGCCAGCCAGCGCTCGTAGTACGAAGAGGCCAGGTAGTCCTGGGGCGGCATTCGTTCGACCGCATCGCGGAACTCGTCCAGGTTGTAGACACCGCGACCCAGCAGAACCCGCTGGAGAGCGAAAACGCGGGCCTCCCAGTCAGCCTGGAAGGCCGGGGCCTCGCCTGGATCGGGGTGCACCGCGCCGAATCCCTGCTGGCCGCCGACGTCGTTGACTCTGCTCACGACCCACGACGCTATCCCGGAGAAGCGGTTCACGCATCAGTGCCGCGCACTGGTCGGGGGACATGGCAGCAACCGGAAAGGATCGGCCACCAAGTTGAGCACCAAGGACGATGTCACCACCGCGTGGATCCGTCGGTACCGGCCGTCCGCGACGAGCACGACGCGGCTCGTCTGCTTTCCGCACGCGGGCGGGTCGGCCAGCTTCTTCCACCCGCCGGCGCCGCACTTCTCCCCCGACACCGACGTGGTCTCCCTGCAGTACCCGGGCCGCCAGGACCGGCGCAACGAACCGTGCGTCGAGGACATCGAGACGCTCGCCGACCTGCTGACCGACGATCGCCGCGCTCAGCGACAAACCCACCGTCTTCTTCGGACACAGCATCGGCGCGGTGCTGGCCTTCGAAACCGCGTACCGGCTCGAGCAGCGGGGAGCCCGCGCGCCCCGCTCGGTGATCGCCCCCGGCCGTCGCGGACCGGCCACGCGGCGCGACGAAGCGGTGCACAAGACATCCGCCAGTAGACCTGGGCAGAAGTTCACCATCGGTCTTACCAGTGCGCAAGCGTTGATCAACACCGGATACATGGTGATCGCCCTAGTTCCCCTGAGGTAGACGCGATCGTTCGAACCGCAAGAAAATGTTGTGGTCGCCGACGGCCACAGTTCTGTAACGCCGCCGAGAAAAAGATTGAACCGCCCTTGTCCAGCGACAACGAAAAGCCTGCACCCCGTACGGGCTCCCCACGTTGCGGTATGCGGCCCAACCTTCGAGTGCGGTAAACAGCGCATCCGAACACGCGTGACCGACACCACTTTCCGCCAGGAAGAGCATTTAGTTGCGCGCAACCCGAGCCGCCAGAACGGACAAGTCCGAACACCCAGAGCAATTGCTCAAATGAGCCGACACCCCTCCCTCACCCAGATGAGCGCGGTTAAAATCCCATAATTCACAGAGTTGCCATATTTACTTCAACTCGAACAGGAACCCTTATGTTTGCGACCGCATCCCGGGAAACAGCGGATCGTTGTCGCGCCGTGACAGCGTGAAACGACTCAATCCGGCCGGAGCGCGTTCACAGCGGTGGTCCACCTGCGACGACACGCGCTAGTGCGAATCGAGGATTCGCGGCTCCTACCGCGAGCTTCAACGATGCGCTTTTCACCACTCGTGCACCGACGCGCATGATTCGGATGCGAACGCCGTCGGTGACGACGTGTGATCAGCGCGCTCGGACGTCCCGGCCGAGGTGCGCGGGCATCAGCTCGCGGACCGCTGGGAGGTGCTCCAGCGGATGCGCCCGCCGGGCTTGTAGATCGAGAGCCACGCGGCGGCCCCGATCGTGAGGACGTGGAACACGGCCATCCCGACGAGGTTGGTCCGCGCGCCGTTGAGCGCCCCGACGGGCCGGATCGCGTCGGCGATCCAGCCGGGCGTGAGGCTGGCGGTGATGGCGATCGTGGCGACGACCAGGACCAGCTTGATCAACGGCCAGTAGTGCTTCGCCACTCCCCACTTGGTGCCGACGGAGAGCACGAGCCCGGTGCCCAGGGTGATCAGCGACGCCGGACGCGCGAGCGAACCGATGAGCAGCTCGTGGAACTCGTACCCGGCGCGCACGATCGCGGCGTCGGACTCGGTCAGCACCGCAACGGTGAGCACGAAGGTCACCGCAGCGATCCCGAACCACCCCGTCCCGGCGACGACGTGCGCCAACAGCACCGCTCGCCGCGCCCGCGCGGAAAGCCGGCCTCGGGTCCTGCGCGGGCTGCGACTGCGCGGTGCGGCGGACGGCGTGGGCTGCCTGGAGGTGGTCATCATCGCTCCACGAGGTATCGGGCCCACCGGCGATCCGGGCGAGCACGTCGACTTCGGTGTGCGAGCGATGATCCGCTGCCCACAGCTCTCCGCCATCCTCACCAGAGCTGATCCGCACCTACGCAACCCCGCGTACGTCGCAGCACCCGTGCGCCGAGACCTGTTCGCCGCAACAGCGGCCCCGAACTCCCGGCACCGGGCACTCGCCGCCGATGTGCGCATAAGGTGGCGGCGAGGAGGTTGCCATGGAGGGGATGCGTCCCACCATCGCGGACGTGGCGCGGGCCGCCGGGGTGTCCCGGACGACGGTTTCGCACGCGCTCAACGGCCTGGGCAAGGTCGACCCCCGCACGCGGGAACGGGTCGCGCAGGTCGCGGCCGAGCTCGGCTACCGGCCGAGCCTGCGGGCACAACGGCTGAGGCGCGGCGAGTCGCGCACGATCGGTCTCGTGTCGTCGATGCCCGTCGCAGTCGCTGGTGGACCGTCCCGGCTCGGTTTCTTCATGGAGGCAGCGGCGGCAGCGGCAGAGACGGCCCTGCTGCACGGATTCGCGCTGGTCCTGGTCCCGCCGGTCGAGGCGGACCCGCCCCTGAACTCGCTGGACGTCGACGGTGCGATCGTCGTCGAGCCCGACGAGGCCGACGTGACGACGAAGCAGTTGCGAGCACGCGGACTGCCGGTCGTGGCGCTGGGGCGCCACCCCGGGGCCGACGTGCCGCACGTTGACCTGCACGCCGCGGCGGTCGGCCGGCTGCTCCTGGACCACCTCCGGGAGCGGGGCGCGCAGCGCATCGCGCTGATGATCGGGTCCAGCCGTCGTCACTCCTACGTGGACGTGGAGGCGACATATCGGGATTTCACGGCGGAGGGCGGGGTTCCAGCACTGGTCACCCTGGCTGACGAAGCCGGCGGTGAGGAAGCCGGCTACCGGTCCTGCGTGGAGATCTTGGACCGGAATCCCGATGTCGACGCCATCTGCGCGGTGGTGGACGCGTTCGCGGTCGGAGCCGTGCGCGCGTTGACCGACCGCGGACGTCGCGTGCCCGACGACGTGCTCGTCGCGACCCGCTACGACGGGCTGCGGGCCCGCACCTGCGAACCGCCTCTCACAGCGGTGGATCTTCACCTCGGCGACGCCGCGGCCAAAGCCGTCGAACTCCTCATCACCACCCTCCGGAGCGACACCGAGAAACCCGAGGCCGCCGTCCCCGCCCCCGTTCTCGTCCCGCGCCGCTCGTCGCTGCGCTGATCGAGGCCGGGCTCAGCCCGCGATCAGGAGAACGGTGCCGGAGACGATCGCGAAGAGTTGCACGAGCAGTCGCATCACGCGGTCGTCGAGGCGGTGGTGGACGAAACGGCTCAGCAGCGCTCCGACCGCCACGGCCGGTAGCAGGACCGCCGCCATCCCCAGCGCGTGCAGGGTGATCTTGCCCGTGGCCAGCAGGACCACCAGCGAGATCACCTCGCCGGCGATGAAGCAGACCGCGACCGTCGAGCGCAGCACGGCGGCCGGGTGGTGCTGGTAGACCAGCGCGAGAGGCGGCCCTCCGACCCCGGTCGCCGTCTCGGTCACACCCGTGATCGCCCCCGCGGCCAGGAACGCGCCGCGGCCCGGGGTGAACGACGGCGCGAGCAGCGTGACCACCGCCGCCAGCACCGTGGACGCGCCGACCACCAGGTTCAACTGCGCCAACGGCACGGCGACGAGCACCCAGAGGCCGCCGAAGGTGCCTGCGAACCGGCCCGTCGTGATCCACTTGGCTCCGCGCCAGTCCAGCTTCCCGCGCTCCCGGCCGGCCACGTAGAAGTTGAGCGGGATCATCAGCGCCAGGAGGAAGACCGGCAGCAGCGCGGGTTCCACCAGTCCCACGACCGGCGCGACGATCAGCGCGAAGCCGACTCCGGTGCTGCCCTGGACGAACGCCGCCACGGCCACGACGAGCGCGATGACGGCCAGCAGCGCGACGCTCACCGGCGCACCTCCGTCGAGCGGGGGTGGACGCGGTGCAGCTCTGCGGTCGCCACCACCTCGCGGGCGAGCTTCTCCCCGCGTTCGAGGAGTTCTCGCCCGTCCCAGTCGACCGGCCGGCCGTGCCAGAGCCGGAGCCGACCGCCGACGAAGACCGCCGTGATCTGGTCGCGGTTGGTCAACCGGACCAGTTCCCACGGCAGGTCCCACGACGGGCACAGCTCCGGCACGTTCAGGTCGACCAGCAGGAAGTCGGCGAGGCCACCGGTTTCGATCCGGCCGATCCGGTCGATCCCGACGGCGTCACCCGAGATCGCGTGCTGCAGCCACGTCCAGCCACCTCCGCACGAGGAGTCTCCGGTGGCCAACCCCGATGCGATCCGCTGCGCGAACTCGGCGGCGTCGACGAGCCGGAACCCGTCGCCCCGCGTGCCGTCGGTGCCGATTCCGAAGCGGACGCCGAGCGCGAGGAACGCTGTCGCGGGGGCCACGGCGTTCCCCTTCCAGGCGCTGGCCACCGGGTTGTAGCTGATCGCCGTCCCGGTCTCGGTGAGGAGCCGGATCTCACCCGGGGTCAGCAAGGTCGCGTGCGCACCGAGGATCTGCGGCCCCAGCGCGCCGATCTGGTCGAGGTGCTCCAGCGGCCGGAGTCCGCGCTTCTCCAACGACCTCTCCACCGATGCGAGGTGTTCGTTGACGTGGATCTGGAGGATCGCACCCGATTCATCGCACAGCTGCGCGAGTTCCCGCAGCACGCCGTCCGGTACGTGGTCCGGGGTCGGTATCGCCAGGGACGGGTGGAGCAGCGGCGAATCCCAGCGAGTCAGATGCCGCTCGGCCACCTCCACGTCCTCGCACACGGCACCGAGGACGCACCGCAGTCCGGCCTCGTCCACGCCCTGCGCGACGCTCGAAACATCGACCGGCGCCCGTGTTCCCGCTTCCGCAACCGTGGTGAAGCCCCCGCGGAGCGCTTCGAAAGCGGCCAGTTTCGCCGCCACGTAAGCGGATTCCGCGGTGAGCTGCCGCTCCAGCGGCACCCAGATCCGCCGGAAGATCTCGGACGGCTCACCGAATGCGAGCGCCTTGCCGAAGCTCTGCGTGAGGTGGTGGTGCGCGTCCACGAAACCGGGCATGAGCAGGTGCCGGTCCAGGTGAACGGCTCGGAGGTCGGGACGGGCCGCGACGACGGCATCGGCCTCGCCGACCATCGCGAACTCGCCCCGGGAAACAACGACCGCCCCACCGCGCACCGGGCCGTCCGGCAGCAGCAGGACTTCGGGGAGCAGCAGGAACTCGTCGTCATCGAAAGCATCAGGCCGCAACGGTGTCCTCACTTCGTTCGGTCTTGCGGACGTGGTTGAACAGAACGTTCAGCACCGCGGCGCTCGCCGCACCGACCGCGACTCCGCTCTCCAGCAGGATCCCGGCGGTGGCCGGGAGCCGATCGTAGATTCCCGGCACCAGCACGGGAATCAGTCCGAGGCCGAGCGGAACCGCGACGACCAGCAGGTTCCGGTGATCGGACAGGTCGTAATCCCGCAGCATCTGCACACCCATCACGGCGATGACGCTGAACACGACGACCGCCGTGCCCCCGACCACCGAGGGCGGGATGGCGTCGATCAACCGCACCAAGGGCGCCAGCAGGCCGATGACGACGAGCACCAGCCCGGCGACGACCGTGACGAACCGGCTGCGGACCCCGGTCATCCGGACGATGCCGATGTTCTCGCCGCTGGTGACCATGAGCGAGGTGCCGAAGAACCCGCCGAGCAGCGAGACCAGGCCATCGCCGCGGATGGTGCGCGGGGCGTCGCGCCGCACGTCGATCTCCTTGCCGACGACCTCGGCGTTGAGCACCGTCTGGCCGGTGGCTTCGGCCATCGACGCCAGCGCGAAGATGAGCAGCGGGATCGCGGCGAGGAAGTCGAATTCGGGCGGGCCGAACGGGAACGGCGTCGGCAAGGCCACGATCTCCGAGCCGATTCCGCCGAAGCGAAGCTCGCCGAGCGTGGCGGCCAGGGCGGTGCCCGCCACGAGGCCGAGCACGACCGCGAGCTGCCGCAGCATGCCGCGCAGGAGCCGGTGGAGCAACACCGTGAAGGCGATGGTCGCCAAGCCGATCAGCAGGTGCTTCGGATCGCCGAAGCCGGGACTGCTGGGCTTCCCGGTGATGAGCTGGGCTCCGGATTTGATCAGCGTGACCCCGACCAGCACGATCATCGTCCCGATCACGATGCCCGGGAAGAACCGCAGCAGACGGCCGAACAGCGGCAGCGCCGCGAAGTAGAAGGCACCGGTGAGGATCACCGCGCCGACGGCGGTCCGGACACCGTGCTCTTGCGCGATCGCCAGGAAGAGGATCACCGGGGCCCCGCCCGGCAACATCACGAACGGCAGCCGCGCGCCGATGTGCCACGGGCCGAACGACTGCAGGAGCGTTCCGACGCCGGCCAGCACGAACGTCGCCGAGAGCAGTCGAACGGTGAGATCAGGAGCCAGGTCGAGCGTCTTCGCCACCAAGAAGACGCTGGAGATCGGTGCAGCGGCCATGACCAGCACGTGCTGCAGACCGAAGGGGATGAGACGGGACAGCGGGCGGAATTCATCGACCGGATGTCTTGGCACTTCGAGCCTCCGTTCCCGGGGAGGTCGGGCAGAACGGGATGGGGCGGCGCTGCCGCCCGCGGGGTGCCGCGTGACGCCCTGTCGACACGTGCATGTTCTCGCCGCATCACCAGGGCCAAATCGATTTGGCCGGAAGTATTCAGACCGTCCCGGGCCGTGTCAACCCCGCGGACGATCCGCGCTCCTGGCCGTCAATGCATCACCGGGATGGCCGGAAATCAGGGCGAAAGGCCCAGGCGGTGTTGCGGTGGGCGTGGTGGACTTGTGCCTCGCTGCGTCGTTGCGCCCGAAGGCAGGTTGCCCATGTCGTCTGAGCGTCGTTCGCATTCGGTTGGGGCCGAAGGTGGCCGGGCTCTGGGGGTCTGGCGGGGGTTGAGCGCCCTGTTCCTGCT